>NZ_JBFAXI010000032.1:0-95346 GCF_040680735.1 Streptomyces sp. NPDC051987
GGTACTGCAGGGGGGACCCTGTGGGAGAGTAGGACGCCGCCGAACAAATATTGAGAAAGAGCCCCACACCTCACGGTGTGGGGCTCTTTCGCGTTTAGGGGGCCGGGGACCCGGCCGTCCCCGGCAGGCCGGAATCAGAGCCGGCCTGCCGCCTTCAATGCCAGATACGCGTCCGCCAGCGCGGGAGCGAGCTCATCAGGCGTCGCGTCCACGACCGTCACGCCGTGCCGACGGAGTTGTTCGGCGGTCCGATGCCGTTCGCTCTGCGCCTGTGCGGCCGCCGCCGCCTCGTACACCGCGTCGGCGTCTCCCCGAGCCGTCGCCATACGGGCGACATGCGGGTCGGCCACTGACGCGAGCAGAACGGTGTGGCGGTGGGTCAGCTGGGCGAGCACGGGCAGCAGGCCCTCCTCGACCGGCGCCGTGTCCAGTGTCGTGAGAAGGACGATCAGGGACCGGCGCGGGGCCGTACGGAGTGCGGTGGCGGTGAGCCCGCGGGCGTCCGTCTCCACCAGCTCCGGCTCCAGTGTGGCCATCGCGTTGACCAGGGACGGCAGGACGTCGCCCGCGGCGCGCCCCTGGACGAGGGCGCGCCCCCGGCGGTCGTAGGCGAGGAGATCCACGCGGTCGCCCGCACGGGACGCGAGCGCGGCGAGGAGGAGAGCCGCGTCCATGGCGGCGTCCAGGCGCGGGGCGTCGCCGACTCGGCCTGCGGAGGTGCGGCCGGTGTCGAGGACGAGGAGGATGTGCCGGTCGCGTTCGGGACGCCAGGTGCGTACCGCGACCGCCGACTGCCGGGCTGTGGCACGCCAGTCGATGGAGCGGGTGTCGTCGCCGGGTACGTACTCGCGCAGGCTGTCGAACTCCGTGCCTTCGCCGCGGGTCAGAACGCTGGTGCGGCCGTCGAGTTCACGCAGCCGAGCGAGTTTCGACGGTAGGTGCTTGCGGCTGGTGAACGGGGGCAGCACCCTGACGGTCCAGGGCACCTTGTGGCCGCTCTGGCGGGAGAACAGCCCGAGGGGGCCGTAGGAGCGGACCGTGACGCGGTCCGCCTGTCGGTCGCCGCGGCGGGTGGGGCGTAGACGTGTGGTGACGCGGCGGCGTTCGCCCGGGGGGACGGTCAGACGGTGGCGTGAGGCCTCGACCTCCGTCCCGGGCTGCCAGCTGCTCGGCGGCCAGCCGTCCCTCAGGCGGGCCCGCAGCGGGCGCCTGGAAAGGTTGGTCACCGTCAAAGTGACGTCGGCGGTCTCGCCCAGACGGGCGGAGGTGTCGCCGGAGCGGGTCAGGACCAGGCGTCGTACCGGGGCCGCGAGGGCGAAGTCGCAGGCGCAGGCCAGGGCCAGCGGGCCGTTGACGGCGAGGAAGCCCGTCCAGCTCGGTTCCCAGATGCCGATGGGGATCGATCCGATGGCCGCGACGAGGGCGGCGCGTCCGGTGAGCGGCATCAGCGGGGGACCGGGACGTGGGCGAGGATCGCGTTGATGACGGAGTCGGCGGTCACGCCCTCCATCTCGGCCTCCGGGCGGAGTTGGACGCGGTGGCGGAGGGTGGGCAGGGCGAGGGCCTTCACGTCGTCGGGGATGACGTAGTCGCGGCCGGTCAGCCAGGCCCAGGCGCGCGAGGTGGCCAGGAGGGCGGTCGCGCCGCGTGGCGAGACGCCGAGGGTCAGGGACGGCGACTCCCGGGTGGCCCGGCAGATGTCCACCACGTAGGCGGTGATCTCGGGGGAGACGGTCGTCTTGGCGACCGCCGCGCGGGCTGCTTCGAGATCGGTGGGACCCGCGACGGGGCGTACGCCGGCGGCGCGCAGGTCGCGGGGGTTGAAGCCCTCGGCGTGGCGGGTGAGGACGTCGATCTCGTCCTGGCGGGAGGGCAGAGGGATCGTCAGTTTGAGGAGGAAGCGGTCGAGCTGGGCTTCGGGGAGGGGATAGGTGCCCTCGTACTCGACGGGGTTCTGGGTCGCGGCGACCAGGAAGGGATCGGGGAGCGGGCGCGGGATGCCGTCGACGGTGACCTGGCGTTCCTCCATGGCTTCGAGGAGAGACGACTGGGTCTTCGGCGGGGTGCGGTTGATCTCGTCCGCGAGGAGGAGGTTGGTGAAGACCGGGCCGGGCTGGAAGGAGAACTCGGCGGTGCGGGTGTCGTAGACGAGGGAGCCCGTGACGTCGCTCGGCATGAGGTCGGGGGTGAACTGGACACGCTTGGTCTCCAGTTCGAGCGCGGACGCGAGGGCGCGCACGAGCAGCGTCTTGGCGACTCCGGGGACTCCTTCGAGGAGGACGTGTCCGCGGCAGAGGAGAGCGACGACGAGGCCGGTCACGGCGGGGTCCTGGCCGACCACGGCTTTGGCGATCTCCGCGCGCAGGGCTTCCAGGGAGGCCCGGGCGTCGGCCGGGTTCCCGGTGTTCCCGGCGTTGTCAGTGGTCGGGTCCATCATGGACGGCGTACCTCTCTTTCGAGGGCGTCGAGCTGGTCGGTGAGGGCGATGAGGGCCGCGTCGTCGCCGGGCGGCGGTCCGAAGAGCAGGGCGTGCAGGGCCTGTCCGTCACCGTGCAGGTGCGCGGAGAGGGCGGGGAGCAGCGCCTCGGGTGCGTGCGCCTGGGAGACGGGGACGCCTATGAGGGGGGCGAGTCGGGTGCGGGTGGTGGAGCGGAGAGCGGCGGCGGCGCGGTCGCGGGCGCCGGCCTTGCGGTAGAGGCGGGCGCGGCCTTCGACGGTTTCGGAGGCGCGGATCGCCACGGGGAGTTTCTCGGGCACGAGGGGGCCGAGTCGGCGTGCTCGCCAGAAGGCGGCGAGGGCCGCGGCGAAGAAGAGCTGGAGGGTGCCCCAGAGCCAGCCGGAGGGCAGCAGGTCGAACAGGGATTTCTGGTCGCCGGTCCCGGTGGCCGTGGCGTCGGAGAGCGAGGGGAGGTACCAGACCAGATGGGGGCGGGAGCCGAGGAGTTGGAGGGCGAGCGAGGCGTTGCCCTGCTCGTCGAGGCGGTCGTTGAGGAGGATGTCGGGGGCGCCGAGGACGACGGTGTCGCCGCCTCCGGAGGCCGCGGGGACGCGGATCAGCGTTGCCAGGCGCTGGCTGGGGTAGCAGGAGTCGGCGTCGAGGTGGGTGGTGGTGTAGCGGATGCCTCCGGTGTCGGCGCTGCCGGCCCGCCGGGCCGCGGCCAGGCCGCAGTGCGGGGCGAGCGTGGACCTGACGCTGGTGGCCGGGTCGGCGGTGACGCCGGGGGCGAGCCGTTCGACGGAGGTGCTGCCGGCGGCCACCAGGACGGTGCGGCCGCCCGATCCGGCCGTCGACTTCTGCAGTTGGGACTGCTGGTGCGGGGTCAGCAGGTCGGGGACAGCGACGAGCAGGGTGGTGTCGCGGCCGGCCGCGGCGCGTGCCTCGGTCAGGGTGGTGACCACGCGAGTGTCCACGCCCCGGTCGGCGAGCAGTTCGGCGACGGCCCGGCTGCCGTAGCGGTCGGCGGAGCGCGGGTCGAGGTCGCCGTGCCTGCTGTCGGAGCGGATCACGGCGATGGCGACGGCCCCGGCGAGGACGAGCACCGCGGCGAGGACGATGCCGCGGGTGCGGGTCCAGACCTGGCGGCCGGTGGGCGCGGTGGAGGTGGCCGGGGGAGCGGTCACGCCGGTGGTCATTCGGCGGCTCCCTGGCGGGCGTTGTGGGCCGTGCTGCGGGCGCCGGCCGTCAGCATCGGTCTGGTGCGTTCGAGGTCGCGGTCGAGGTCGGCGACGCGGTCGTACGACGCCTGGGTCGCCCGGCGGCCGCCGTACGTCACGTCGTCGAACTCCAGGGCGGCGGCGCGCAGCCGGTCGGTGTGGGCGGGCAGGACGCGGCTGGCTTCGGCGGCGGCCTCGTCGGCGGTGCGGCCAGGGCGGACGTCGAGCAGGGCGCGTTCCTCCAGGGCGCGGACGACGGCCCGTACGCGTTCCTGGAGGGCCTGGTTCCAGTGGCCCTGGGCGGCGTGTGCCTCGGCGGCGGCCCGGTGTTCGGCGGCGCTGCGCGGACGGTCGTCGAACAGGGCGGCCGCGGAGACCGGTTGGCGGCGGGGGGTGCCCAGGCGCCACCAGAGGGCGCCCAGCACGGCGACGACGGCCAGGACCACGACGACCAGGCCCAGCGCGCCCCCGGGCGTCGCGGACGCGGCGGCGGAGAGCAGGCGGTCGATCCAGTCCAGGACGGCGTTCAGGGCGCGCTGGTACAGCCCGGGGTCGTTCTCGTGGTACATCCGCTTGGACAGTTCACGCCGTGCCGCCTCCCGCGCGGGGTCGCGCGGGATGGTCACGGGCGGCTGGTCGCCCGAGCCGGTCAGCGACAGCAGGGCTGCGGGCACAGCCGTGAGGACTCCCCCCGGGCTCACCGCATCAGCTCCCCGGGACGGTGCCGGGAGTGCCGGCGCCGTAGTTCTCGACACCGGCGGCGCGGGCCAGTTCGAGGTCGAGGGCCTCGCGGCGGATGCGCTGGTCGATGTAGAGGAGCACGGTGACGCCCGCGTTGATCGGGAAGGTGAGCATGGAGCCGATCACGGAGCCGACGCCGCTGATGACGAGGAACGTCCAGCCGTAGTTGGCGTTGGTGTTCTGGAGGAAGCCGGTCAGGCCGTGACCGCCCGCGTAGGCCGCGATCAGGGTGAAGGGGATCACGGCGAGCGACGAGACGATGTTGGCGATGACCGAGGCGAGGAACTGGATGCCGAAGACCCGCCACCAGGAGCCGCGGACCAGTTTGGTGGAGCGGCCCAGGGACTTGGTGATGCCCTGCTTCTCCAGCATCAGGGCGGGCGAGGCCAGGGAGAAGCGGACCATCAGCCAGACGGTGACGATGGCGCCGGCGAGGATGCCGAGCACGAGCAGGGCGGCGATGGCACCGCCCGGGCCGCCGGCGATCGCGACGACGATGCCGGGGAGTGCGCCGGCCAGCAGGACGCCGACCGCGATGAGCCCGGTCAGCAGGAGGAGGCCGAACAGCCTGGGGACCTGCGGGCGGGCGTCGCGCCAGGCCTCGCCGATGGTGACGGACTTGCCGAGCACGGCGCGGCTGGTGACGGTCGTCAGCAGGGCCGTCGCGACGATGGTGCCGACCAGGGTGATCAGCAGGACGGCGCCCGAGCTGAGCGCGACCTCCCCCGCGGCGCGGCTGATCTCGGTGAGCGAGGCGCTCGGGTCGTTGAGGGCGTCGGTGGTCTCGGTGTCGTTCAGGACGAGGCCCTGGAGGAGGATCACCGCGACCTGGGTGATGACGGCGATGGTCAGCGAGATGCCGAGGACCGTGCGCCAGTAGGTGCGCATGGTGGAGACGGCACCGTCGAGGATCTCGCCGACGCCGAGCGGGCGGAGCGGGATCACGCCGGGCTTGGCGGCGGGCGGGGGACCGCCCCAGCCGCCGCCCCAGGCTCCGTATCCGCCGGGCTGGCCGTACCCGCCGTATCCGCCAGGGCCGCCGTAGCCGCCGCCGGGGGGCCGGCCGCCCCAGCCGGGGCCCGGCGGTGGGGGCGGCGGCGCCTGGCCTGGTGCCGGGGCGCCGGTGGGCGCGGACCACTGGCCGGGCGGCGGCTGCTCCTTGGACCACTGCGAGCCGGAGCCCTGCGGATCCGTGCCGGGCTGCGCGGCGGGCTGTTCGGCAGGCCCTGCGGGGACGGGGCGGTCGGCAGGGGTGGACGCGCCGGGTTCCCGCCCGTCGGACGGGGCGGATCCGGGCGAGGCCCAGCCCGGAGTGTCGTTCATCGAAGCTCCTTCACGGTGCCCGTCCGCGGACGCGTCGGCAGGTTGGCTGCCATCGTGCCATGGGGCGGGCGCCCCGTGACCGGCCGAGGTGGAGGCTGCGCACCTTCAATGGTCCGCCGGATACGGGGCAGACTGACCGCATGGCTGATCAGTACGCGCGAAGCGGCGAGGACAAGCGGCCGACGGGAATGCCGGTGATCCGGTGGGAGGAGCCGCCAGAAGGTCCAGTGGTGGTCCTTCTCGACCAGACCAGACTGCCGGCCGAGGAGGTCGAGCTGGTGTGCACGGACGCGTCGGCGCTGGTCGAGGCGATCCGTTCGCTCGCGGTGCGCGGAGCGCCGCTGCTCGGGATCGCGGGGGCGTACGGTGTCGCGCTCGCCGCCGCGCGGGGCTTCGACGTCGACGAGGCCGCGGTGGCGCTCTCGGGTGCCCGGCCCACGGCCGTGAATCTCTCCGTCGGGGTGCGCAGGGCCGTGTCGGCGTACCGGTCCGCTCTGGCCGGGGGCGGTGACAGCGGGGCGGCGGCCGCGGCGGCGCTCGGTGCGGCGCGGGCGCTGCACCGGGAGGACGCCGAGGCCAGCGCCCGGATGGCCGAGCACGGGCTGGCGCTGCTCGAGGAGTTGCTGCCGGGCGGAGGGCACCGGATCCTCACGCACTGCAACAGCGGTTCGCTGGTGTCGGGCGGGGAGGGCACGGCGTTCGCGGTGGCCCTGCACGCTCATCGGGCGGGGCGGCTGCGGCGGCTGTGGGTGGACGAGACGCGGCCGTTGCTGCAGGGGGCCCGCCTGACGGCGTACGAGGCGGCGCGCAGCGGCATGGCGTACACCTTGCTCACCGACAACGCCGCCGGTTCGCTGTTCGCGACGGGCGAGGTGGACGCGGTGCTGATCGGCGCGGACCGGATAGCGGCCGACGGGTCGGTGGCGAACAAGGTGGGGAGTTATCCGCTCGCGGTGCTCGCGCGGTACCACCATGTCCCGTTCATCGTGGTGGCGCCGGTGACGACGGTGGACCTGGAGACGCCGGACGGGGCGTCCATCGAGGTCGAACAGCGTCCCGGGTACGAGGTGACCGAGGTCGCGGCACCGCAGGTTCCGGTGACGGGAGCGGGCGGCGGGATTCCGGTGGCACCGCTGGGGACCCAGGCGTACAACCCGGCGTTCGACGTGACGCCGCCCGAGCTGGTGACGGCCGTCGTCACCGAGGAGGGCACCGTCTCGCCCGTGACGGCCGAGGCGCTCGCCGAGCTCTGCGCCAGGTCACGTCAGGTGACGACTTAGGGTGGCCGTGCCGGTGTGCTGATCGGCCAGGCGTAGGGGCACTCCACGTCGGTGCGGCTCGGGGCAGTCGGAACCGGCGTGCGTCGTCGGCGCCGGGAGACGGGGGCAGACAGTGACGGTCCGCAGCGGCTAGGGTCACTGGCCGGTGAGCCTGGTCACCTGCGTAACCTTCACTGTTATGAGAATGGGATGATGTCGTTTATGAAGGGACGAGTCCTTGTCGTCGACGACGACACCGCACTGGCCGAGATGCTCGGCATTGTGCTGCGTGGTGAAGGTTTTGAGCCGTCTTTCGTAGCTGACGGCGACAAGGCGCTGGCCGCTTTCCGTGAGACCAAGCCCGACCTGGTGCTGCTGGACCTGATGCTGCCCGGTCGGGACGGTATCGAGGTGTGCCGCCTGATCAGGGCGGAGTCCGGCGTGCCGATCGTGATGCTCACGGCGAAGAGCGACACCGTCGACGTGGTCGTGGGCCTGGAGTCGGGCGCGGACGACTACATCGTGAAGCCGTTCAAGCCGAAGGAGCTGGTGGCCCGGATCCGGGCCCGGCTGCGCAGGTCGGAGGAGCCGGCGCCCGAGCAGCTCGCCATAGGCGACCTGGTCATCGACGTGGCCGGGCACTCGGTGAAGCGGGACGGGCAGTCGATCGCGCTGACCCCGCTGGAGTTCGACCTGCTGGTCGCGCTCGCCCGCAAGCCGTGGCAGGTGTTCACGCGCGAGGTGCTGCTGGAGCAGGTCTGGGGCTACCGGCACGCGGCGGACACCCGTCTCGTCAACGTTCACGTCCAGCGGCTGCGCTCCAAGGTCGAGAAGGACCCGGAGCGGCCGGAGATCGTGGTGACCGTCCGTGGCGTCGGATACAAGGCGGGACCCAGCTGACATGTCCGGGGACAGTGCCGCTTCGGCCCCCGGCCGGTCCGGGGACCGTCCGGAGCGGCCTGTCGGCGGGAGACGGTTCGGCAAGCGCTGGCGGATGCTCTTCGAGGGCGGGCTGCTCCAGGGCGGGGTTCAGGGCAGCCCGGTGCTGCGCCTGTTCATCCGCTGGGTGCGACGGCCGCTGTTGCCGGTCATGCGGCTGTGGCGGCGCAACATCCAGCTCAAGGTCGTCGTCACGACCCTGCTGATGTCGCTGGGCGTGGTCCTGCTGCTCGGCTTCGTCGTCATCGGCCAGGTGCGCAACGGCCTGCTGGACGCCAAGGTGAAGGCCTCGCAGAGCCAGGCGACCGGCGGTTTCGCGGTGGCCAAGCAGAAGGCCGACGAGGCCGGGACCGGCGCCGGTGACACCGCCGACACGGCGGACGGACGGCAGTCGCCGAACCTCACGTCGTGGATGAGCGACCTCGTCGACTCCCTCTCCAGCGGCGGCCAGGGTGCCTTCGACGTGGTCACCCTGCCGGCGGGCGACAACAACAGCGGCGGCGGGCGCACGCGTGCCTCCGGGTTCGTCGACCCGACGGCCAGCGTGCCCGACGCCCTGCGCGCGCGGATCAACGGCAACACGACGGCCGCGCAGAGCTACACCCGGATCGTCTACACGGACGACAAGGAGTCGCAGCCCGCGCTGGTCATCGGCAAGCAGGTCACCGACCCGAACGGCGGCCCGTACGAGCTGTACTACCTCTTCCCGCTCTCCCAGGAGGAGAAGTCCCTCAGCCTCGTCAAGGGCACGCTGGCGACCGCCGGGCTGTTCGTCGTCGTCCTCCTCGGGGCCATCGCCTGGCTCGTCGTGCGGCAGGTCGTCACGCCGGTGCGGATGGCGGCCGGGATCGCCGAGCGGCTGTCGGCGGGACGTCTCCAGGAGCGGATGAAGGTCACCGGCGAGGACGACATCGCGCGGCTCGGTGAGGCCTTCAACAAGATGGCGCAGAACCTCCAGCTGAAGATCCAGCAGCTGGAGGAGCTGTCGCGGATGCAGCGCCGGTTCGTCTCCGACGTCTCGCACGAGCTGCGGACGCCGTTGACGACCGTCCGGATGGCGGCCGACGTCATCCACGAGGCGCGAGAGGACTTCGACCCGGTGACCGCGCGCTCCGCGGAACTGCTCGCCGACCAGCTGGACCGGTTCGAGTCGCTCCTCGCCGACCTGCTGGAGATCAGCCGCTTCGACGCGGGCGCGGCGGCGCTGGAGGCTGAGCCGATAGACCTCAGGGAGGTCGTACGGCGGGTGGTCAGCGGGGCCGCCCCGCTCGCGGAGCGCAAGGGCACGCGCATACGCGTGGTCGGCGATCTGCAGCCCGTGGTGGCCGAGGCGGACGCCCGGCGTGTGGAACGGGTGCTGCGCAACCTCGTGGTCAACGCCGTGGAGCACGGCGAGGGCAAGGACGTCGTCGTCAAGCTGGCGGCGGCCGGCGGCGCGGTCGCCGTCGCGGTGCGCGACTACGGCGTGGGGCTCAAGCCCGGTGAGGCGACCCGGGTCTTCAGCCGCTTCTGGCGGGCGGACCCGGCACGCGCGCGTACCACCGGTGGTACCGGCCTGGGGCTGTCGATCGCCCTGGAGGACGCGCGGCTGCACGGCGGCTGGCTGCAGGCGTGGGGGGAACCCGGTGGCGGCTCGCAGTTCCGGCTGACCCTGCCCAGGACGGCGGACGAGCCGTTGCGGGGCTCGCCGATACCCCTGGAGCCCAAGGACTCCCGGCGCAACCGCGGGCTGGGCGAGACCGGCCTGCCGAGCGGCGGCGAGGACAAGCGGGCGACGGTACCGGTGCAGTCCGGCGGGCAGGCGCCGCCGCTCGCGCCGATGACGCAGCGGACGGCCGGCACCGCGCCCACGGCCGACCCGACCGCGCTGCCCGGCAGCGGTGCGCGCGTGGTGCCCCGGCCGGTCCAGGGCGCACGGCGTCAGGAGGGCCCGCCCGGCACCGGCCAGGACGGCGGGGCGGGCGAGGCGGACGAGTCGAACAAGCCAGGGGAGGCATTTCGTGGGCGCTGACCGCGAGGGGAGCGCCCGGGGCGGGCCGGCGCGCGCGGTGGCGTACGCCGCCTTGGGGGTCGTACTGCTGGCAGGCTGCGCCTCCATGCCGGACAGCGGCAACCTGCAGGACGTCGAGTCCACGCCACGGCAGGACACGCAGGTGCGGGTCTTCGCCATGCCGCCGCAGCAGGACGCCTCGTCGACGGAGATCGTGCAGGGCTTTCTGGAGGCCCTGACCAGTGACGATCCGAACTACGACACGGCGCGCGAGTACCTGACCAGGGCCGCCTCCAAGAGCTGGCGGCCGGAGTCGCAGACCACGGTGCTGGCGAACGGGCCGAGCATGCAGACCGACCCGCGTCCGGCGACCCGGGAGGGCACGGGCAGCATCACCTACACGCTCGAGGGCAGCCGGGTGGCCACCGTCGACGCGCAGCAGGCCTACACGCCCGCGGACGGGTCCTACAGCAGGACGGTGCATCTGACCAAGGACGCCAAGAGCGGGCAGTGGCGGATCGACTCACTGCCGCAGGGTGTCGTGATGGGCCAGTCCGACTTCCAGCGCAACTACACGTCGGTCGACAAGTACTACTTCGCCTCGGACACGTCGGCCGGCCAGAGCGGGCAGCCGGCGGCGGTCGCCGATCCCGTCTTCGTGCGCAGCCGGGTGGATCCGACGACCCAGCTGGTGCGTTCGCTGCTGCACGGCCCCACCACGTGGCTCCGCCCGGTCGTCCGGTCGAGTTTCCCGACCGGTACGGCGCTGAAGAAGGGCGTGTCCGGGCTGGCGCCGGACGACCAGAACCAGGTCACGGTGCCGCTGAACGTCAAGGCCTCCCGGATCGGCCCGGCCAAGTGCAGCGAGATGGCGACCCAGTTGCTGTTCACGCTGCGGAACCTGACACCCACCGTGGACTCGGTCGCGCTGCAGGCCGTCAACGGCACCCGCATGTGCGACGCCGACGAGCGGCAGGCCGAGGCCACCGCCTGGCGTGCCTCCACCAAGCGCCCCGAATACCTGTACTTCCTCGACGGCAAGCACCGATTGGTGCGGATGGCCACCGGCACCACCGGCACCACCGCGTACGCCGTGCCGGGCCCGTTCGGCGCGGGCACCAAGCCGCTGCGGTCGGTGGCGGTCGCCCGTGACGAGCGGACCGCGGCCGGGGTCAGCAGCGACGGCAGCGCGCTGTACGTCACCTCGCTCGCCTCGGACGGTTCGCTGGGCGACGCCGTGCTGACCAGTCACGGCGCGACCGAGGACGACCGGCTGACGGCGCCCAGCTGGGACGCGCGCGGCGACCTGTGGGTGGCCGACCGCAACCCCGCCAAGCCGCGGCTGTACATGCTGGAGCAGGGCGTGGGCCAGCCGCTGGCCGTGCAGATCCCCGAGCTGAACGGCCGGATCGAGGACGTGCGGGTCGCCGCGGACGGGGTGCGGATCGCGCTCGTCGTCGACAAGGGCGGCAAGCAGTCGCTGCTCATCGGGCGGGTCGAGCGCACCGGGTCCGATGACCAGCAGGAGGTCTCGGTCCTCGAACTGCGCTCCGCCACGCCCGGCTCCGAGGAGGTCACCGCGATGTCCTGGGCGGGGGACAGCCGGCTCGTGGTGGTCGGGCGCGAGCAGGGCGGGGTGCAGCAGACGCGGTATGTCCAGGTCGACGGCTCCACGCCGGACGGTCCGGCGCCCGCGGCGCTCACCGGTGTCCTCGCCATCGCCGCGTCCGAGGACGACCGGGTGCCGCTGGTGGCCAAGTCGCAGGACGACGGGATCGTCCGGCTGCCGTCCGGTGACCAGTGGCAGAAGGTGGTCAAGGACGGGTCGGCGCCGGTCTACCCGGGCTGAGCCCCGAGCCGTGGCGAGCGGCCGTCCCGGTCGGGCGGCGAGCCGGTAGGAACGGCCGTTCTGCGTTCGTCGGCATCGGCTCCCTCGTGGGCGTCCTCGTTGGCGTCGTCGTGGGCGTCGTCGTGGGCGTCCTCGCGCGGGTGTCGGCTTCCCTCTGTGCGGGTGACGTCCTGTGCGTGCCGTGCGGAGTTGTCCACAGGCGGTTGTCCACAGGGGTGGCGGGCCCGGTCGGCCGTGGGCAGAGTGGGCACATGCGGGGGTGGTGGCAGGATCTCACCGACCTGGTGCTACCGGCCGAGTGCGGAGGCTGTGGGACGCCTCGCACGGTGCTCTGTGCCGAGTGCCGTGCCGCCCTGAGCGGGGCCGCACCGCGCCGGGTGCGACCGGTGCCGGAGCCGCCCGGCCTGCCGGCGGTGTACGCGGCGGCGTCCTACGCGGACGAGGTGCGGGCAGCCCTCCTCGCCCACAAGGAACGCGGTGCGCTGGCGCTCGCCGGGGCGCTGGGCGCGGCGCTTGCCGGAGCGGTGCGGGCCGGGCTCCGGGACGGCCGGACGGTGCGGATCGTCGCCTCGTGGCGCGGTACAGCGGGGGGTGTCGGCGGGTCCGGGCCCGTGCTGCTCGTCCCGGTGCCCTCCGCGCCGTGGGCGGTGCGGGCGCGGGGGCACGACCCGGTGCGTCGGATCGCGCTCGCGGCGGCAGCGGAGCTGCGGCGGGCCGGGACGCCGGCCCGGGTGGCGCCGGTGCTGCGCCAGCGGCGGGCCGTGGCCGACCAGGCAGGGCTCAACTCCCGGCAGCGGTTCGCGAACCTCGCGGGCGCGCTGGAGGTGACGGCGGGCGGGGCGCGGCTGCTCACCGGGGGCCGTGTCGTCCTCGTCGACGACCTCGTCACCACCGGCGCCACCCTCGCGGAGGCGGCACGCGCGGTACGGGAGGCCGCGGGGCCAGGGCCAGGGGCGGGGGTACGAGAGGGGAAAACGGCTGTGTATCGGCGCGCGGCCTGGGAAGGAAGGGAAGAACGGAAGACCGGATCAGGAGAAGAGCAGGCGAAGTGGACACGGGACGTATCGGGATTGCCCGAGGTGAACGGCCTCGCAGGACCGGTCCGGGCGGCTGTGGTCGCGGCCACGCCGGATTCTTTCGAAATGAACCGGAACTGACCGTGAACGTACATCGTTGCAGCTAGTGACAGGGTCAATTCGCCTGAATGGAGGTACGCATCAGTAGAGGGTGACGACATCCGTCCGGGCGAGATATGTTCGGTTGTGAGGGAGAAAGCCGCAGGCCATGGCTCCCTATCCGAATGCCGTGCCGCGGGTTTTCCGTAATCATCGCGGTGCCGGGGTGCAGATCTTGCCCATGGGGGAGGAGGAGGTGAAGTCGCCGAGTCCGAGGCTCCGGGGTTCACCGGAGCTGGGTGCAAAAAGGGAGATGCTCCGCAGTGCAGCGGAGCGATCCGGGAACGGAGTTCTGCGTGGACATCGTCGTCAAGGGCCGCAAGACCGAGGTGCCCGAGCGGTTCCGCAAGCACGTGGCCGAGAAGCTGAAGCTGGAGAAGATCCAGAAGCTCGACGGCAAGGTGATCAGCCTCGACGTCGAGGTGTCCAAGGAGCCCAACCCCCGACAGGCCGACCGCTGTGACCGAGTGGAGATCACGCTCCGCTCCCGCGGTCCGGTGATCCGGGCGGAGGCAGCGGCCAGTGACCCGTACGCGGCACTCGACCTGGCGGCGGAGAAGCTGGACGCGCGGCTGCGCAAGCAGCATGACAAGCGGTTCTCGCGCCGTGGCGCACGGCGGATCCCGGCCGCCGAGGTCCCCGACCACGTCCCGGGCGCGGCGACGCTCGACGTGAACGGCACCCCGGTCCATGAGGAAGAGCCCGACGGCGTGCCCACCAAGAAGATGGGCTCCCTGGAAGTGAAGGGCGAAGGGCCCCTCATCGTCCGCGAGAAGACCCACGTCGCCTCCCCGATGACCCTCGACCAGGCCCTGTACGAGATGGAACTGGTCGGACACGACTTCTACCTGTTCGTCGACTCCGAGACCAAGGAGCCGAGTGTCGTCTACCGGCGGCACGCGTACGACTACGGCGTCATCCACCTCAGCACGGACCCGATGGTCGCCCAGGCGCAACCTCCCGCGGCAGGAGGCACGCTGGGCGGCTGACCCGTCCGGTCGGCAGCTGACCCGGTGCCCCTGGGAGCGGCGTGCGCCCCCGGGGGCACCGGTGTGCGACCAGTTGGCGCCCCGCTCTGTCCCCGCGTTCCCGTCCGGGCATGGAATCATGGCCGTAGCGGGTCCAACCGGTGGGCCGCTGCCTTGGGTTGGCGGATGGCACAGCACCACAGGCCACAGCCTTCAGGGGGAGGAACGATGGCGGACAGCTTCGGACCGATGCGGGACGGTGATGCCGACGGCGGCGTCGCCGGCATGGGCCCGGACGCGGGCGGTACTGCGCGCAAGGAACCGATCAGAGTCCTTGTCGTCGACGACCATGCCCTCTTCCGCCGCGGACTGGAGATCGTGCTCGCCGCCGAGGAGGACATCCAGGTCGTCGGGGAGGCGGGTGACGGCGCGGAGGCCGTCGACAAGGCCGCCGACCTGCTGCCGGACATCGTGCTGATGGACGTCCGGATGCCCAAGCGCGGCGGTATCGAGGCCTGCACCTCCATCAAGGAGGTCGCACCCAGCGCGAAGATCATCATGCTGACGATCAGCGACGAAGAGGCCGATCTCTACGACGCGATCAAGGCGGGTGCGACCGGATACCTCCTCAAGGAGATCTCCACCGACGAGGTGGCCACCGCCATTCGCGCGGTGGCCGACGGGCAGTCGCAGATCAGCCCGTCCATGGCCTCGAAACTCCTCACCGAGTTCAAGTCGATGATCCAGCGCACCGACGAGCGCCGGCTGGTGCCCGCGCCGCGGCTCACCGACCGGGAACTCGAGGTGCTCAAGCTGGTAGCCACCGGGATGAACAACCGCGACATCGCGAAGGAGCTGTTCATCTCCGAGAACACCGTGAAGAACCATGTGCGCAACATCCTGGAGAAGCTGCAGCTGCACTCCAGGATGGAGGCGGTGGTCTACGCGATGCGGGAAAAGATCCTCGAAATCCGCTGAGACCGCCGGCGCCCCTCAGCGCAGTGCGGCGATCAGGAAGCGGGTCACTTCCTTCATGAGCGGCTCGCGCAGCTCGGGGGCGTCCACTCGCTCCACGCGCACCGTCGTGCAGTCCACCCAGCTCGCCGCCTCGACCAGGGCCTCCGCCACCGCCGGGACCGCCTTGGGGCCCTCCAGCGCGACCTGGCGGGCCACCAGGATCCCGCCCGCCTCCCGCGCCGGGTCCACCCGGCCCACCAGGCGGCCGCCGGCCAGCACCGGCATCGCGTAGTACCCGTACACCCGCTTCGGCTTCGGGACGTACGCCTCCAGGCGGTGGGTGAAGCCGAAGATCCGCTCCGTGCGCGCCCGGTCCCAGACCAGCGAGTCGAACGGGGAGAGCAGAGTCGTGCGGTGCCGCCCGCGCGGGGGTGCGGCCAGGGCCGCCGGGTCCGCCCAGGCGGGCTTCCCCCAGCCCTCCACCTCGACCGGGACCAGACCCGAGTCCGCGATCACCGCGTCGACCTGCTCGCCCTTGAGCCGGTGGTAGTCGGCGATGTCCGCGCGCGTGCCCACGCCCAGCGACTGCCCGGCCAGCCGGACCAGGCGGCGCAGGCACTCGGCGTCGTCCAGCTCGTCGTGGAGGAACTCGCCCGGGACCGCGCGCTCGGCGAGGTCGTACACCCGCTTCCAGCCGCGGCGCTCGACGCACACCACCTCGCCGTACATCAGCGCCCGCTCGACGGCGACCTTGGTGCCGGACCAGTCCCACCACTCGCTGGTCCGCTTCGCGCCGCCCAACTCGGTGGCGGTCAGCGGGCCCTCGGAGCGCAGCTGCTTGACGACCTGGTCGTAGGCGCCGTCGGGGAGGTCGTGGTTCCAGTGCGGGCGGTCGCGGTAGGCGCGGCGGCGGAAGGCGAAGTGCGGCCACTCCTCGATGGGCAGGATGCAGGCCGCGTGCGACCAGTACTCGAAGGCGTGGGCGTCCTTCCAGTACGCGTCCTCGATCGTCCGGCGGCCGACGCGCCCGAGGCGGGCGTACGGGACGAGCTCGTGCGAGCGGGCGAGGACGGAGATGGTGTCGAGCTGGACCGCGCCGAGGTGGCGGAGCACGCCCCGGACGCCGGAGCGGCGGTCGGGGGCGCCGAGGAAGCCCTGTGCCTTCAGCGCGATACGACGGGCTTCGTCCGCCGAGAGCGCGGCGGCGGGGCGCGGGAGGGTCGTCATGGGTCGGACGATAGAGGGTGGCACTGACAGCCCCGCACGAGCTGGGGTTTCAGCTCCGTGCGGGGGCCGGCAGGTAGGGCGCCGCCGACGGCAGGCCCAGGTCCGAGGGGAGCAGGGAGCCGACCCAGCAGTCGCGTCGCACGCCCTTGTTGTTGATGGAGGAGCGCAGGGTGCCCTCGACGGTGAAACCGGCGCGCTCCGCGACCGTGCGGGAGGCGTGGTTGCCGACCTCGGCGCGCCACTCGACCCGGTCGATCGCCATCCGGGTGAACGCCCAGCGGGCCGCCGCGAGGGTGGCCTCGACGGTGTACCCGTGGCCGCGGTGCTCCTTGGCCGTCCAGAACCCCACCTCGGCCGTCCCCAGCGAGCGCATGGTCAGGGCGAGCATCCCGGTCAGTTCGCCGGCCGGCAGGAAGACCCCGAAGGTGAACATCGACCCGTCGGTCCAGCCGTCGGGGACCAACTGCTCCGTGAAGCCGCGCGCGTGCTCGGCGAGGTAGGGCGAGGGAATCGTCGTCCAGCGCTGGATGTCGGGGTCCTGGGCGGCCGCGTACACCGCGTCGGTGTCCTGCGGGCCGACCGCGCGCAGCCGCAGACGGGGGGTGGTGAGCGTGACGGGTTCCATCGGCTGATTCTGCTCGCCCCGGCCTCCGCCACGCCATCGAATTCGCCCTCGTTTCGCTCTACGTGGGCAAGTGATCACATTCCGCGCAATTCCGCATCCGGCGCGGCACTATCCGCGGGCCCCGGCCGTTGTCCTGGGTGAGGCGCGAAGAGGGTCCGCCGGGCCCTCCGGGAAGCGACGGGCGGTCGCCGGACCGACAGGCCTCCCGACGCGGCCGGGTCCTCGCATACGATGGCCGTTGCTCAGTACGTCAAATGGAAACCGACCCTCCCAGGCCCGACCGGCAAGGAGACTAACCCCCGTGTCCGTCCTCTCGAAGATCATGCGTGCAGGCGAAGGCAAGATCCTGCGCAAGCTGCACCGCATCGCGGACCAGGTCAACTCCATCGAAGAGGATTTCGTCGACCTCTCCGACGCCGAGCTGCGGGCCCTCACCGATGAGTACAAGCAGCGCTACGCCGACGGCGAGAGCCTCGACGACCTGCTCCCCGAGGCGTTCGCGACCGTCCGCGAGGCCGCCAAGCGTGCCCTCGGCCAGCGCCACTACGACGTGCAGATCATGGGCGGCGCGGCCCTTCACCTCGGCTACGTGGCCGAGATGAAGACCGGTGAGGGCAAGACCCTCGTCGGCACCCTGCCCGCGTACCTGAACGCGCTGTCGGGCAAGGGCGTCCACCTCATCACGGTCAACGACTACCTGGCCGAGCGCGACTCCGAGCTGATGGGCCGCGTCCACAAGTTCCTGGGCCTGACCGTCGGCTGCATCCTCGCCAACATGACGCCGGCCCAGCGCCGCGAGCAGTACGCGTGCGACATCACCTACGGCACGAACAACGAGTTCGGCTTCGACTACCTCCGCGACAACATGGCGTGGGCCAAGGACGAGCTCGTCCAGCGCGGCCACAACTTCGCCATCGTCGACGAGGTCGACTCCATCCTGGTCGACGAGGCCCGTACGCCGCTGATCATCTCCGGCCCGGCCGACCAGGCCACCAAGTGGTACGGCGACTTCGCCAAGCTGGTCCTGCGCCTGAAGAAGGGCGAGGCCGGCAACCCGCTCAAGGGCGTGGAGGAGACCGGCGACTACGACGTCGACGAGAAGAAGCGCACCGTCGCCATCCATGAGTCCGGCGTCTCCAAGGTCGAGGACTGGCTGGGCATCGACAACCTCTACGAGTCGGTGAACACCCCTCTGGTGGGCTACCTGAACAACGCCATCAAGGCGAAGGAGCTCTTCAAGAAGGACAAGGACTACGTCGTCCTCGACGGCGAGGTCATGATCGTCGACGAGCACACCGGCCGTATCCTCGCCGGCCGCCGCTACAACGAGGGCATGCACCAGGCGATCGAGGCGAAGGAAGGGGTGGACATCAAGGACGAGAACCAGACGCTCGCCACGATCACCCTGCAGAACTTCTTCCGCCTCTACAAGCGCCACGACCACAACGGCAAGGAACTGCCCGGCCTGTCCGGCATGACCGGTACGGCCATGACCGAGGCCGCCGAGTTCCACCAGATCTACAAGCTCGGCGTGGTCCCGATCCCGACCAACAGGCCGATGATCCGCAAGGACCAGTCGGACCTGATCTACCGCACCGAGGTCGCCAAGTTCGAGGCGGTCGTCGACGACATCGCGGAGAAGCACGAGAAGGGCCAGCCGATCCTGGTCGGCACGACCTCCGTCGAGAAGTCGGAGTACCTCTCGCAGCAGCTCTCCAAGCGCGGCATCCAGCACGAGGTGCTCAACGCCAAGCACCACGAGCGCGAGGCGTCGATCGTCGCGCAGGCCGGCCGCAAGGGCGCCGTGACGGTGGCCACCAACATGGCCGGCCGTGGTACCGACATCAAGCTCGGCGGCAACCCCGAGGACCTCGCCGAGGCGGAGCTGCGCCAGCGCGGCCTCGACCCCGAGGAGCACATCGAGGAGTGGGCGGCCGCGCTGCCCGCCGCCCTGGAGAAGGCCGAGCGGGCCGTCAAGGCCGAGTTCGAGGAGGTCAAGGAGCTCGGCGGCCTCTACGTGCTGGGCACCGAGCGGCACGAGTCCCGCCGGATCGACAACCAGCTGCGCGGCCGCAGCGGCCGTCAGGGCGACCCGGGTGAGTCCCGCTTCTACCTCTCCCTGGGCGACGACCTGATGCGCCTGTTCAAGGCCCAGATGGTCGAGCGCGTGATGTCCATGGCCAACGTGCCGGACGACGTGCCGATCGAGAACAAGATGGTCACCCGCGCGATCGCGTCCGCGCAGTCGCAGGTCGAGCAGCAGAACTTCGAGACCCGCAAGAACGTCCTGAAGTACGACGAGGTGCTCAACCGGCAGCGCGAGGTCATCTACGGCGAGCGCCGCCGCGTCCTGGAGGGCGAGGACCTGCAGGAGCAGATCCAGCACTTCATGGACGACACGATCGACGCGTACGTGGGCGCGGAGACCGCCGAGGGCTTCCCGGAGGACTGGGACCTCGACCGCCTGTGGGGCGCCTTCAAGCAGCTCTACCCGGTGAAGGTCACCATCGAGGAGCTGGAGGAGGCGGCCGGCGACCGTGCGGGCCTGACCGCCGAGTACATCTCCGAGTCCATCAAGGACGACATCCACGAGCAGTACGCGTCGCGCGAGGCCCAGCTCGGCTCCGAGATCATGCGTGAGCTGGAGCGCCGGGTCGTGCTGTCGGTCCTCGACCGCAAGTGGCGCGAGCACCTCTACGAGATGGACTACCTCCAGGAGGGCATCGGCCTGCGCGCGATGGCCCAGAAGGACCCCCTGGTCGAGTACCAGCGCGAGGGCTTCGACATGTTCACCGCGATGATGGACGGCATCAAGGAGGAGTCCGTCGGCTACCTGTTCAACCTGGAGGTCCAGGTCGAGCAGCAGGTCGAGGAGGTCCCGGTCGAGGACGCCGAGGCGGCCGCGGAGGGTGTTCAGGACGCGGTGCCGGCCCAGGCGGGCTCCCGTCCGGAGATCCGCGCCAAGGGTCTGGAGGCGCCGCAGCGACGGGGCATGCACTTCTCGGCGGCCACCGTGGACGGCGAGGGCGGCATCGTCGAGGGCGACTTCGCCTACGACGACGAGGAGCCGGCCCGCTCCGAGGCCGACGGCCTGACCCGAGCCGAACGCCGCAAGCAGGCGAAGAGCCGCCGCGGCCGCAGGAAGTAACCGCGACGCCAGCGTTGCGTGAGGGCCGGTCACCTGGAAAGGGGGCCGGCCCTTCGCCGTGCGGCCGGGGCAGGGCGACCGGCGGGGCGGCCGACGGGACCGGTGGCCGCCTCGTCCGGGGCGGCCGTCACGCGTCGTGGGCCGCGCGTCGGCCGCCCATCTCCACCGCCGTGCAGCGCCAGCGCAGATCCGCGCCCTGCTCCAGGCGGAAGGCCATCGCGCGCAGACTGTCGCCCGCGGCGATCCGGGCGAACACCTCCAGGGCGCCTGCCCGCGGCACGTAGTAGCCGATGTCGCGGACGACGGGGTCGGCGCCGCGGGTGCGCAGCGGGCCGCGCTCGGCGAGCCGGGCCAGGTCGTCGTAGGCGTCGCCCGCGGTGTGCCGGAGCATCCAGTGCACGGGGCGGCGACCGCTCAGGACGGCCAGCAGGCGCTCCGCGAACAGGTCGGTGGGGCGCGGGCCCGGCGGGGCCGCCGGAGGCGCGAGCGGACGGCGCGAGGAGGGGGCGCCCGGACGGCGGGAGTCGCGGCGGCCGGGCGGCCGGGTGACCGGGCGGAGCTGTGCGGTCCTGGTCATGACCTTGTTCATGGGGGTCCCCGTTCGGCAGGCCCGGAGAGTGACCGGGCGGTAACTTGAAGTTACGGATCTTGTACGGGGCGCGGACGGCGGCAGCAAGGCGGTGGCGGTCCGTGTCGGGGGCCCGGGAAGGTTCACCTATCCGAGTGGTCAGGGGTGCGGTCGGTCCGTCGGGCGGGCGGCGGCACCGGGTGAATCGCGGGGCGTTTGGTTGACGTGCGGGGCGTCATCGCCCGGGACCCGAAAGGGGACGCCCGCACGTATCCTGAAGGCCCTCCGGAGGTGCCAGGTCCTCCGGGAGACGCAGAGTCGAAGAGCCCGGAAGAGAAGAGCGGCCAGCCATGCGCGTGTACGTCCCCCTGACCCTCCCCGGACTCGCCGAGGCGCACCGGACGGGCGAGCTGGGGACCGGTCCCTTCGTCGCCTACGCCGTCACGCCCGCGCTGCGCGAGTGGTACCTCTCCGACGACATAGAGGAACTGGAGTACGCCGCGCTCAACCGGGCCGCCCTGGCCTCCCTGCGGCTGCTGGCCGCCGATCCGGGCGCCGTCCGGCGCCGGGTGGTGGTCGCCGTCGACGTGCCCGACGGCGCGGCGGCGGCCGACCCGGACCGCGGGCTCGACCCGGCGGCGCTGGGCGAGGTCCGGGTCACCGGGACGGTGGCGCTGGCCAAGGCGGCCTCGGTGCACGTCGACTCCGACGACGCGCGGGAGGACGTGACGGCGGCGGCCGACGCGCTGGCGGCCGCGGACGACGGGGACGACGACGCGCAGTTCGTCGTGGACGGCGCCGAGGACCACGAACTGCTCTGGTATGCCACGCAGGAGATCGCGAACCTGGTGGAGCTGGGCGGCTGAGCGGGCCGCGTCTTGATTGTCAGTGCCGGCGGGTAGCGTTTTTGGCATGGGGAAGCACGAAAGCGCACACATTGTCTGGGACTGGAACGGGACGCTGTTCCACGACAACGACGCGATCATCGGGGCGACGAACGCGGCCTCGGCCGAGCTGGGCCTGGCGCCGATCACGCTGGAGCAGTACCGGGCGCTGTACTGCGTGCCGGTGCCGAAGTTCTACGAGCGGCTGATGGGGCGGCTGCCGACGCAGGCCGAGTGGGAGGTCATGGACGAGATCTTCCACCGCTACTACGCCGAGCACCGCGGTCGGTGCGGGCTGACCGAGGGGGCGGCGGAGCTGCTGGCCGGGTGGCGCGCGGCGGGGCGCAGCCAGTCGCTGCTGAGCATGTACGTGCACGACGAACTGGTCCCGCTGGTGCGGGGGTTCGGGATCGAGCCGCACTTCACGCGGGTGGAGGGCCGGCTCGGGCCGTCGGGCGGCAGCAAGGCCGAGCACATGGTGCGGCATCTGCGGTGGCTGGTGGATGTGGAGCCGCGGCGGACCGTGGTCATCGGAGACGCGGCGGACGACGCGGTGGCGGCGCGGGCGGCGGGGGCGCAGGCGGTGCTGTACACCGGGGGGTCGCACGGCAGAGCGAGCCTGGAGGAGGCCGGGGTGCCGGTCGTGGACTCACTGGCGGAGGCGGTCGAGGAGGCGGAACGACTGGTGGCGTGAGCGAGGGCCGAGATGGGGGTGGGGACGCTTACCGGCACGACTGCCCGCGGCTGTGACGGGCCCCGTAAGGGGCGCGGGGCTGTGCCCGTATGCGGCTCCGCCGCGGCGCGACCAGCCCCCACGCACCCGCGCCGTCAAACGCACCCCCAGCCCCCCGGTCGGCCGAGCCACCGCAGCCTCCCTGTGCAGAACGTCAAAGTTCCACCCCAGCTTTTGTACACATACGGCTCATGACGACCCCCCGGTCGGGAGCGATAGCCTTGGTGGCGTGATCAGCGCGATAGTTCGCGGGGGCCTCGGTGTCCCCGCCCTGCGCCCGGTGAGCACGGAACACCTCCGTGACCGGGCGGCGGTCGCTGGTTCTCCCGGGCGGAGGGCGCCGAAGGCGGCCCTGGCAGGGACGCTGCCGAGAGCAGCATCACACCTGCGGAGCAGCTCAAATATGGCTCAATACCCACCGCTCGTCTCACCCCGCGGCATAGCGTCGGAACAGACCGGAGACCCCGGCCGTGGCGTCGAGCCGCAGGGGGAAGAGCCCGTACTTCCTTCTACGTCACGCAATGGCGCGCGACAGGAGCCAGAGGACAATGCAGACCAAGCTGGACGAAGCCAAGGCCGAGCTGCTCGATCGGGCCGCCCGGGTAGCTGAGAACAGCCCGGCCGGGGGGCACCTACCGACTGGGACGACGGGAGAGGCGGATCAGGAGTCCGTCTTCGCGTTCCTCCAGCGCTACTACCTGCACACCGCACCGGAGGACCTCGCCGACCGCGACCCGGTCGACGTCTTCGGCGCCGCCGTCTCGCACTACCGTCTCGCCGAGACCCGCCCCCAGGGCACCGCGAACGTCCGGGTCCACACCCCGACCGTCGAGGAGAACGGGTGGACCTGCAGCCACACCGTGGTGGAGGTCGTCACCGACGACATGCCCTTCCTCGTGGACTCGGTCACCAATGAGCTGACCCGGCAGGGGCGCGGGATCCACGTCGTGATCCACCCCCAGTTCGTCGTCCGCCGGGACCTCACCGGCAAGCTGATCGAGGTGCTGCCCACCCCGCCCGCCGACGGCGAGCTGCCGCACGACACGCACATCGAGTCGTGGATCCACGTCGAGATCGACCGGGAGACCGACCGCTCCGACCTCAAGCAGATCACCGCCGACCTGCTGCGGGTGCTCTCCGACGTCCGGGAGGCCGTCGAGGACTGGGAGAAGATGCGGGAGTGCGCCGTCCGCGTCGCCGAGAACCTCGGCGAGGAGCCGGTCCCCGCCGACCTGCCGCGCCCCGAGGTGGAGGAGGCCCGCGAGCTGCTGCGCTGGCTGGCCGCCGACCACTTCACCTTCCTCGGCTTCCGCGAGTACCAGTTGCGCGAGGACGACTCGCTCGGCGCCGTGCCCGGCACCGGCCTCGGCATCCTGCGCTCCGACCCGCACCACTCGGCCGACGAGGGCCACCCGGTCAGCCCGTCCTTCGAGCGGCTCCCGGCCGACGCGCGCGCCAAGGCCCGCGAGCACAAGCTCCTCGTGCTGACCAAGGCGAACAGCCGGGCGACCGTGCACCGGCCGTCGTACCTGGACTACATCGGCGTCAAGAAGTTCGACGCGGACGGCAACGTGGTGGGGGAGCGGCGCTTCCTCGGCCTGTTCTCGTCCGCCGCCTACACCGAGTCGGTGCGCCGGGTGCCGGTCATCCGCCGCAAGGTCGACGGCGTGCTGGAGCGGGCGGGCTTCTCGCCCCACAGCCACGACGGCCGTGACCTGCTGCAGATCATGGAGACCTACCCGCGCGACGAACTGTTCCAGACCCCGGTCCCGGAGCTGGAGTCGATCGTCACCTCCGTCCTCTACCTCCAGGAGCGCCGCAGGCTGCGGCTCTACCTGCGCCAGGACGAGTACGGCCGCTACTACTCGGCCCTCGTCTACCTCCCGCGTGACCGCTACACCACCGGCGTCCGGCTGCGGATCATCGACATCCTGAAGGAGGAGCTCGGCGGCATCAGCGTCGACTTCACGGCCTGGAACACCGAGTCGATCCTGTCCCGGCTGCACTTCGTCGTCCGCGTCCCGCAGGGCACCGAGCTGCCCGAGCTGTCGGACGCCGACAAGGACCGCATCGAGGCCCGCCTGGTCGAGGCGGCCCGTTCCTGGACCGACGCCTTCGCCGAGGCGCTCAACGCCGAGTGCGGCGAGGAGCACGCGGCCGAACTGCTGCGCCGCTACGGCAACTCCTTCCCCGAGGGCTACAAGGCCGACCACACCCCGCGCGCCGCGGTCGCCGACCTGGTCCACCTGGAGCGGCTCACCGAGCAGGCGGGCGACGACTTCGCGCTCAGCCTCTACGAGCCGGTGGGCGCCGCACCCGACGAACGCCGGTTCAAGATCTACCGCAAGGGCGCGGCCATCTCCCTGTCGGCCGTGCTGCCGGTCCTCAGCCGGATCGGCGTCGAGGTGATCGACGAACGGCCGTACGAGCTGCGCTGCGCGGACCGGACGACCGCGTGGATCTACGACTTCGGCCTGCGGGTGCCGAAGGTGCAGGGCAGCGCTAGCGGCGACTACCTGGGGGACGACGGCCGCGAGCGGTTCCAGGACGCGTTCGCGGCCACCTGGACCGGCCAGGCGGAGAACGACGGCTTCAACGCGCTGGTGCTGAGCGCCGGCCTGAGCTGGCGGCAGGCGATGGTGCTGCGGGCGTACGCCAAGTACCTGCGGCAGGCCGGTTCCACGTTCAGCCAGGACTACATGGAGACGACGCTCCGCAACAACGTCCACACCACCCGGCTGCTCGTCTCGCTGTTCGAGGCGCGGATGTCGCCGGACCGGCAGAAGGCCGGCCTGGAGATCACCGACGCCCTGCTGGAGGAGCTGGACGCGGCGCTGGACCAGGTCGCGAGCCTGGACGAGGACCGCATCCTGCGCTCCTTCCTGACCGTCATCAAGGCCACCCTGCGCACCAACTTCTTCCAGCGGACGGCGCAGGGCACCCCCCACTCGTACGTCTCCATGAAGTTCGACCCGCAGGCCATCCCGGACCTCCCGGCGCCCCGGCCCGCGTTCGAGATCTGGGTGTACTCGCCGCGCGTCGAGGGTGTGCACCTGCGCTTCGGCAAGGTCGCGCGCGGCGGACTGCGCTGGTCCGACCGGCGCGAGGACTTCCGCACCGAGATCCTCGGCCTGGTCAAGGCGCAGATGGTGAAGAACACCGTCATCGTGCCGGTGGGCGCCAAGGGCGGTTTCGTCGCCAAGCAGCTGCCCGACCCGGGCGTGGACCGCGACGCGTGGCTCGCCGAGGGCATCGCCAGCTACCGGACGTTCATCTCGGCGCTGCTCGACATCACCGACAACATGGTGGCCGGCGAGGTCGTGCCCCCGCAGGACGTGGTCCGGCACGACGAGGACGACACCTACCTGGTGGTCGCGGCCGACAAGGGCACGGCGACGTTCTCCGACATCGCCAACGAGGTCGCCGCCAGCTACGACTTCTGGCTCGGCGACGCCTTCGCCTCCGGCGGCAGCGCGGGCTACGACCACAAGGGCATGGGGATCACCGCCCGCGGCGCCTGGGAGTCCGTGAAGCGGCACTTCCGGGAGCTGGGCGTCGACACCCAGACCGAGGACTTCACGGTCGTCGGCATCGGCGACATGTCCGGTGACGTGTTCGGCAACGGCATGCTGCTCAGCGAGCACATCCGCCTGGTCGCCGCCTTCGACCACCGGCACATCTTCATCGACCCGAACCCGGACGCGGCCACCTCCTACGCCGAGCGCCGCCGCCTGTTCGAGCTGCCCCGCTCCAGCTGGGGCGACTACGACACCGACCTGCTCTCGGCGGGCGGCGGGATCTTCCCGCGCAGCGCCAAGGCCATCCCGGTCAACAGCCACATCCGCGAGGCCCTCGGCATCGAGGAGAAGGTCGCGAAGCTGACCCCGGCCGACCTGATGAAGGCGATCCTCGGGGCACCGGTCGACCTGCTCTGGAACGGCGGCATCGGCACCTACGTCAAGGCGTCGACCGAGTCCAACGCGGACGTCGGCGACAAGGCCAACGACGCCATCCGCGTCGACGGCGCCGACCTGCGCGTCAAGGTCGTCGGCGAGGGCGGCAACCTGGGTCTGACCCAGCTCGGCCGGATCGAGTTCGCACGCCAGGGCGGCAAGATCAACACCGACGCCATCGACAACAGCGCGGGCGTGGACACCTCCGACCACGAGGTGAACATCAAGATCCTGCTCAACGGCGTGGTCGCGGACGGCGACATGACCGTCAAGCAGCGCAACAAGCTGCTCGCCGAGATGACCGACGAGGTCGGCGCCCTGGTGCTGCGCAACAACTACGCGCAGAACGTGGCGATCGCCAACGCGCTCGCCCAGTCCGGGGACATGCTCCACGCCCAGCAGCGGTTCCTGCGCCACCTGGTCAGGGAAGGCCACCTCGACCGGGCGCTGGAGTTCCTGCCCAGTGACCGCCAGATCCGCGAGCGCATCGGCACCGGCCAGGGCCTGACCGGCCCGGAGACGGCCGTCCTGCTGGCGTACACGAAGATCACGGTCGCCGACGAGCTGCTGGCCACCACGCTGCCGGACGACCCGTACCTGAGCGGCCTGCTGCACGCCTACTTCCCGACGGCCCTGCGCGAGCAGTTCGCCGCCGCGCTCGCCACGCACCCGCTGCGCCGCGAGATCACCACCACGGTCCTGGTCAACGACACGGTCAACACCGGTGGCACGACCTATCTGCACCGGCTGCGCGAGGAGACCGGGGCCTCCCTGGAGGAGATCGTGCGGGCGCAGACCGCGGCCCGAGCGATCTTCCGTTCGGCCCCGGTGTGGGACGCGGTCGAGGAACTGGACAACAAGGTCGACGCGGCCGTCCAGACCCGGATCCGGCTGCACTCCCGCCGTCTGGTGGAGCGCGGCACCCGCTGGCTCCTCAACAACCGGCCGCAGCCGCTCCAGCTCCTGGAGACCGTCGACTTCTTCTCCGAGCGGGTCGAGCACGTCTGGCAGCAGCTGCCGAAGCTGCTGCGCGGCGCCGACCTGGAGTGGTACCAGCACGTGTACGACGAGCTGTCCGGCGCCGGGGTGCCCGACGAGGTCGCCACCCGTGTGGCCGGGTTCTCCTCCGCCTTCCCGGCGCTGGACATCGTCTCGGTGGCCGACCGCATGGGCAGGGAGCCGCTGGACGTCGCCGAGGTCTACTACGACCTCGCCGACCGCCTCGGCGTCACCCAGCTGATGGACCGCATCATCGAGCTCCCGCGCGCCGACCGCTGGCAGTCGATGGCCCGCGCCTCCATCCGCGAGGACCTGTACGCGGCCCACGCGATGCTCACCGCCGACGTGCTCGCCGCGGGCGACGGCACGGCGACGCCCGAGCAGCGCTACCAGGCCTGGGAGGAGAAGAACAGCGCGATCCTGGGCCGGGCGCGGACCACCCTGGAGGAGATCCGCAGCTCGGACTCGTTCGATCTGGCCAACCTCTCGGTGGCCATGCGCACGATGCGGACGCTGCTGCGCACGCACTCGTAGTCACGTGAAAGCGCCCCGGGCCGGTGACGGTCCGGGGCGCTTTCCTGCCCACGCGGGCGGCTCATGCCTCAGGAGGGCTGGGCGGCCTTCGGCTTGGGCTTCGCCTTCGTCTTATCGGACTTGTCGCCGGTGAAGGCCTCGTACTCCGCGAGGACCTCCTCGGTCGGCCCGTCCATGCGCAGCACCCCGCGCTCCAGCCACAGCACCCGCTCGCAGGTGTCGCGGATGGACTTGTTGTTGTGGCTGACCAGGAAGACGGTGCCCGCGTGCTGGCGCAGCTCGCGGATGCGCTCCTCGGACCGCATCCGGAAGGACGCGTCACCGGTGGCCAGGGCCTCGTCGATGAGGAGGACGTCGTGGTCCTTGGCGGCGGCGATGGAGAAGCGGAGCCGGGCGCCCATGCCGGAGGAGTAGGTGCGCATCGGGAGCGTGATGAAGTCGCCCTTCTCGTTGATGCCGGAGAAGTCGACGATGTCCTGGTAGCGCTCCTTGATCTCCTCGCGGGACATGCCCATGGCGAGGCCGCCGAGGTAGACGTTCTTCTCGCCGGTCAGGTCGCCCATCAGGGCCGCGTTGACGCCGAGGAGGGAGGGCTGGCCGTCGGTGTAGATGGCGCCGTTCTCCACGGGGAGGAGCCCCGCGACGGCCTTGAGCAGGGTCGACTTGCCGGAGCCGTTGGTGCCGATCAGGCCGATCGCCTCGCCCTTGTAGGCGACGAAGGAGACGTTCTTGACCGCGTGCACCTTGCGGACGCCGGCCGCCTTCTCGGCCTGCTTGCGGCGCAGCATGCGGTTGAGGGCGGCGGTGGCGGAGCCGCGTCCCGCGCCGGTGCCGTTGACCCGGTAGACGATGTCGACGCTGTCGCAGATGACGGTGGGGATGTCGCTCACGACGCGGGGCTCGCGCACGGGCTCGTCGATCGTGCCGGAGCCGTCGGTCATGCCGGGGGTGTCCCTCATGGTGGGGGTGTCGCTCACGTTCTCAGCCACGGCCGTACGTCTCCTCAGCCTTCCAGAAGTAGATGAAGCCGCCGACGCCCGCGAGCAGGGCCCAGCCGGTCGCCGCCGCCCACACGTGCGGGGGCAGCTGGCTGGAGTGGAAACTGTCGATCAGCGCGTAACGCATGAGGTCGATGTAGACGGCGGCCGGGTTGGTCTCCAGCGCGATCGTCACCCAGTGGGGCAGATGGTCGCCCTTGGTCAGCTTGTCGATGCTCCACATCACGCCGGACACGTACATCCAGGTACGCAGGATGAACGGCATCAGCTGGGCGATGTCCGGGGTCTTCGCGCCCATCCGGGCCATGATCATCGCGACACCGGTGTTGAAGACGAACTGCAGCAGCAGCGCCGGGACGGCCAGTACCCAGGAGAAGGCGATGGGGACGCCGAAGCAGAGCAGGATGACGACGAGGGCGGCCATCGAGAACAGCAGCTGCTGGAGCTGCTGGAGCGCGAACGAGATCGGCAGCGCGGCCCGAGGGAAGTGCAGGGCCCGCACCAGGCCGAGGTTGCCGGAGATCGCCCGGGTGCCCGCCATGATCGAGCTCTGCGTGAACGTCCAGATGAACACGCCGGTGACCAGGAACGGGATGTAGTCCGGCACGTGCCGCTTGGTTCCGAGCAGGACACCGAAGATGAAGTAGTACACCGCCGCGTTCAGCAGGGGCGTCATGACCTGCCAGATCTGCCCGAGCTTCGCCTGGGCGTACTGGGCGGTGAGCTTGGCGGTGGCGAACGCGGTGATGAAGTGCCGCCGCGCCCACAGCTGGCGGATGTACTGGGGCAGGGAGGGACGGGCGCCGCTGACCGAGAGTCCGTACCGGGCGGCGAGAGCCGCGAGGTCGTCCTCGGCCGTGACCGGGGCCGGGGGCGGTGTGTGGAGAACCTGGGTCACATCCGCTGCTTTCACTCGGGGGGTGGGGTGCGGCGTCCGGCTGGGCGCCTGGCCCCGTCATCCGGCGTTTCCTTACGTTTCTCTTCACGTTTTCTTACGTCGGGACGGGGCCGTATCGTCGCAACGGGAGCGTAGGCCGAGTCAGCGTCGGAACGCAACCGTTTCGTCGTCACGAGGGATGTGCGCCGTGACACGTTCGAGGTCAGGGCGCGACCGATTCGTTGCCGTAAGGCGCGCACACGTGTTCGGTGCGGAGGTGAGCAGGGGCGTGTGCAGCGCACCCGCGGTGCGGCGACGGGTGGCGGCTCCATGCCGTCGTGTCGTCGGAACGCGACCGTTTCGTCGTTACGCCCCTATGCTGGGACCATGACGACGAACGCCGAGGAGTCCCAGACGCGTCCGCGCCGACGAGCCCCCGCCGGCGCGGCCGTCCTCCGCGAGGACGTGACCGAGGCCATCCGGGCCGCCGTCTTCGAGGAGCTCGCGGCGGTCGGCTATGCCCGGATGTCCATCGAGGGCATCGCGCGCCGGGCGGGCGTCGGCAAGACCGCCGTCTACCGCCGCTGGCGCTCCAAGCTGCACCTGGTCCTCGACGTCGTCTCCGCCCTTGCCGTGATGGGCCTGCCGGTGCCCAACACCGGCTCGCTGGAGGGCGACCTGCGGCTGCTCTACGAGGTCACCTCCCGCGCGCTGCGCCACCCGGTCGCCTCCCAGATCATCCCGGACCTCCAGGCCGAGGCGGCCCGCAACCCCGACATCGCCGAGGCCATGCAGAAGACGCTGCGCGAGGGCCAGGAGGGCGTCGCCAGCAAGATCATCGAGGCGGCGCAGCGGCGCGGCGAACTCGCCGAGGGCCTCGACGACGACCTGGCCATGGACCTCATCTCCGGCCCCCTCTACTGGCGCTCGGTGGTGATCCGCACCCCGAAGCTGCCCAAGGGCTATCTGACGGCGCTGGCCCGCGGCACCACGGAGGCACTCAAGGCCCTCTGAACCACTCCGCCGGCGATGCGGCAGGCGCGGCCGGCCGTCTCGTCCTGGAGGGCGCAGGCATCCCCGCTCACGCAGCGGACGACGAACCTGGCACCGCGCATCGCACACCACGCACCACATACCGCGCGCCCACCGCGCACCGCATACCGCGCGCCCACCGCGCACCGCCACCGGCCCGCTCACCGCGACGGTGCCGGCCGACGTGGCTCAGCAGGACGTCACCCTGCGGGAGCGGCCGGTCGCGGGCATTTCCCACCCCTTGCCCCCCTCGGGAACCGTGCCGAGAAGGCACCCTCCGGGCCGGACTCGAAGGGGGCGCCGAGGGCGTCGCCGACGGCGGAGCCGGTGATGGCGCCCAGGGCGCGGTCGAGGGGGGACGGGTGGGGCATGCCCGCAGGGTACGGGGTCAGCCGCGGACCGCCTCGGGGTGGAGCCGGACCCAGCCCTCCCAGGCCGAGGTGATCATGTCCTGGACGTCGTGCTTGGCCTTCCAGTCGAGCTCGGTGGTGATGCGCTCGGCGGAGGCGACCACGCGGGCCGGGTCGCCGGGGCGGCGCGGGGCGACCACCGGGGGGAGGTCGTAGCCGGTGACCGCATTGATGCGGTCGATCATCTCGCGGACCGAGACGCCCTCACCGCGTCCGATGTTCAGGGTCAGCTCGCGGCCCGGCTCGGCCTGGAGGGCGCGGGCGGCGGCCACATGGGCGTCGGCCAGGTCCACCACGTGGATGTAGTCGCGGACGCAGGTGCCGTCCGGCGTCGCGTAGTCGTCGCCGAAGATGCGCGGCGGCGCGTGCTCCGTGAGCTTCTCGAAGACCATCGGGACGAGGTTGTACACGCCCACGTCGGCGAGGTCGGGGCGGGCCGCGCCCGCCACGTTGAAGTAGCGCAGCGAGGCCGTGGCCAGACCGGTGGCCCGGCCCGTCGCGCGGACCAGCCACTCGCCCGCGAGCTTCGTCTCGCCGTACGGCGACATCGGCACGCACGGCGTCTCCTCCGTCACCAGCTCGACGTCCGGCATGCCGTAGACGGCGGCGGAGGAGGAGAACACGAAGGACGGGACCCGGGCCTCCGTCACGGCCCCCAGCAGCACCCGCAGGCCTTCGACGTTCTCGTGGTAGTAGTGCAGCGGGCGGTCCACCGACTCGCCGACCTGCTTCTTCGCCGCCAGGTGCACCACCCCGGTCACCTCGTGCTCGGCCAGCACGCGCGCGACCTTCTCGCCGTCGAGCGTGGAGCCCGTCACCAGCGGCACGTCCTCGGGAAGGCGTTCGGTGATGCCGGTGGACAGGTCGTCGTACACCACCGTCCGCTCGCCCGCCTCCGTCATCGCCCGTACGACGTGCGCCCCGATGTAACCGGCGCCGCCGGTGATCAGCCAGGTCATGTGTGGCCGTCCCCTCCGTCAGTTGGCCCGTGGTGTTCGTCAGCCGCGGTCACCCCTCAGTGAAGCAGGTGCGGCCGCCCTCCGTGGACCGCTGACCTGGCTGGTCGGCATCCTGTGGACAAGTTCCGCGTTCCCGCGGTGGCGGGTGGCGCGCCACAGCCGGGTCAGGGAGAGCACGGCGGCGCCGGTCAGCAGGCCGTTGCGGGCGAGCATCAGCAGACAGCCGGTCCAGGTGCCCTGGACGACGTCGGCGTAGAACGCGGGATAGGCGACGGCGCTGAGCCCGGTCGCCACCGCGACCAGCGCGGCGACCGGACGCTGGGTGGTGTGCCGTGAGGTCAGGCAGACGGCGGCCAGGCCGAGCAGCCAGACCATGTACTGCGGGCTGATCACCCGGCTGGTGACGGTGAAGAGGAGCACGGCGCTCAGGGCCGCGTCGTACGGGGTGGCCGGACTCCAGTGCCTGGCCCGTACCCGCCACAGCAGCAGCAGCGCGAAGGCGGCCGCCGTGAGCCCGAGGGAGACGGTCGCCACCGCGCGCACGTACGGGCCGACCAGTTCGATGGCGCCGTACTGGTAGTGGGTCGTGCCCCGCCAGCCTGCGTGCCGCGCGAGGCTGAGCGCGGTCCCGCCGAGCGACTCGACCTGCACACCCCGGCCGCCCTGCTGGCGGAGGAAGGCCAGCGGGTTGCGGAACGACACCACGAGGGCGGCGAGGGCCACGGACCCGGTCAGGGCCGCGGACAGCCAGGCCGTACGGGTCGCACGCCCGCGCTCCAGGCCGAGCAGCACCAGCGCCGGCCACACCTTCACCAGCCCGCCCAGCGCCGCGAGCGCACCGCACGCGCGCGTGGAGCGCTCCAGCGCCAACAGGGAGAGCACCGCGAAGGCGGTGACCTCCACGTCGTAGCGGGCGAGGGGGAGGTGCAGCAGCAGGGGCAGACCGCCGGTCCAGAAGGCCGCGCCGAGCAGGGTGCGGCCGGGGCGCGTGCCCGCGCGGGCGAGCGCCGCCGTGATCAGCGCGTCGGCGGCCAGGGTGAGCGCCACGAACGCCTGGAAGTAGCTCGGTCCGGGCACCAGCCCCGGCGCCAGCAGCACCGCGCCGGCGCCCGGCGGGTACTGCCACAACGTGTCGTGCGCCGGGAACGCGCCGTGCGACAGCACGCCGTACCAGTGGAAGTACAGCCGCCACACCTCCCGCGCGACCGCTCCGTGCCCCAGGGCCCGCTCGTTGTTGTGGGCGAGGAGCCACAGCATCGCCGCGCGCGTGGCCGCCCACGCGACGGCGAGACAGAGGAGATGAGGGAACCGGGGGAGCCGGGGGAGTCGAGGGAGTCGAACAGGCGAGGCGAACGGGGCGGCTGGGAGCGGGGCGTACGGGTGGCGGTTCATCGACCGCGAGCGTAAGCCGCGCGGATGGTGTATCCATGCCGATACGCCGTCATTACCCGGCAAAGGTTGGCTAATCGCAAAAGATCGGGCCGTGGTGAGTATCGGGCCTCTCGAAAAAGCACATCCGCGACACCCGTCGCACCCACCGCGTCCACCGCGAAAGACGCGAAAGACGCGAAAGACGCGAACGACGCGCACAGCGCTGGGCCGTCGGCCGGCTCCACGGAGTGGCCCGCGTCCGCCGGGCGGGCCGCTCCGGTGGCCCGGGGCCGCCCGGGTCCTCGCCGTGGCCGTCCCGGCCGCGGCGATGCTCGCGGTCGGCTTCTGGGGGCTGCGCCGCGGTGGCATGTGGCGCGACGAAGCCGTCACCTACCAGGTCGCCCGGCGCACGGTGCCGCAGATCTGGCGGCTGCTGCACGACGTGGACGCGGTGCACGGCCTGTACTACCTGCTGATGCACGTCGTCCTCGGCGCCGACCCCGGCCACCCCGGCGAGGTCGTCCTGCGGCTGCCCTCGGTGTGCGCGGCCGCCGTCACCGCCGGCCTGGTCGGCGCCCTCGGCGCCCGCCTGGCCCGGCCGCGGGTCGGCCTGTGGGCCGGGCTGCTGTACGCGGTCAACCCGCTGGTCGGCCACTACGCGCAGGAGGGCCGTTCGTACGCCCTGGTCGCCGCGGGCGCCACCGGGGCGACGCTGCTTTTCGTCCGGGCGGTGCGGGAGGAGGGCCGACGGGCCTGGTGGTGGTACGGCACCGTCCTCGCCGTCACCTGCTGGCTGCACGAGTTCGCCGTCCTGCTGCTGCTCGCGCACGCGGGAACCCTGGCGCTGGCCCGTGCGTCGGGAAGGGTGTGGCGGGGGTGGTGCTGCGCGGCCGGGGGCGTGGCGCTGTCGCTGCTGCCGATGGTCGTGGTCTCCCGCGGGCAGTCGGCCCAGGTGGCCTGGCTGCGGGAGCCGGACGTGGAGACCGCGCAGGAGTTGCTGCGCCAGTACCTCGGACCGACCGGCGGGGTGTACTGGACGTGCCTGGCGCTGGGGCTGCTCGGCCTGACCCGGTGGGCGGGCCGGCGCGGTGAGGTGAGCCTCGCGGCGGTCGCGCTGCCGCTCGCGGTGCTGCCGCCGGTGGCCCTGATGCTGGCCTCGCAGCTCACCCCGCTGTACGTCGACCGGTACGTGCTGTACGCGCTGGCCGGGGCGCCGCTGCTGGTGGCGCTGGGCGCGGACCGGGTCGCCGGGCTGCTCGGCCGCCTCTGGTCGCGCGCCGCGGCCACCACGCCCCGGGCACCGCTGCTCACCCTGGCCGGGGTCCTGGCGGTCCTGCTCTCCGTCGCCCACCAGATTCCGCTGCTGCGGGCGGACCGGGTGGCGGGCACCCGCCCCGACGACCTGGGGGCGGTCGCGGCGGCCGTCGCCCGGACGCTGCGGCCCGGCGACCCCGTGCTGTTCCTGCCGGCTCACGCGCGCGGGGCCGAACTCGCCTATCCCGCCGACTTCAAGGCCACGAGGGACGTCGCGCTGGCCGAACCCGGTCCGGAATCGGGGACGTTGTACGGGCGCGAGGTCGGGGAGGCGACGCTGCGGCGGCGGTTGGCGGGGGCCGACGAGGTGTGGGCCGTGATGGAGAAGTACGCGCTGGTGAGCGGCTACCGGCCGCGGCTTCCGACGGAGCGGGCCAAGTTCGCCGTGCTGAACCAGCAGTTCGTGCTGCGGGAGGAGATGGTGATCGACCGGGTCGCGCTGAGGCTGTACGTGCGCCCGCTGCGGATGGGTGCGGAGGAGTCCGGGCTGCACGGTCGGTGAGGGCTCGTCAGGCCCACGGCGGCCGTACGCCGACTACGGCCGCCCGCCGCTGAGAGCGAGGGGGCGGCGGCGCCTCAGCACGAGCCCTCCGCCAGGGCCGCCGCGTCCAGGGTCCCCGTCAGCTGGTCCAGACGCGCCTTCAGGTCCCGGATCTCGTCCACGTCGAAGCCCGTCGCCGTCACGATCCGCCGCGGCACCTCCTGTGCGCGTTCCCGCAGCGCGGACCCCTCCTCCGTCAGGCGGACCTCCACCGAGCGCTCGTCCCGGACGCTGCGCTCGCGGCGCACCAGGCCCGCCGCCTCCAGGCGCTTGAGCAGCGGTGACAGGGTGCCGGAGTCCAGGCGCAGGTGTTCGCCGAGCTTCTTGACGGGCAGGTCGCCCTGTTCCCAGAGCACCAGCATCACCAGGTACTGCGGGTAGGTGAGCCCGAGGTCCTTGAGGATCACGCGGTAGACGCCGTTGAAGGCGCGGGACGCGGCGTGCAGGGAGAAGCAGATCTGGCGGTCCAGGTGGAGCCACTCCGCCTCGGCGGCGGGGCTGGGGGGCGGGGTCGCTGCGGTCATGGGTCCATGGTACCGCCTTGCGCGCCATTCGGTTGTGCGCAATTGAATTGTGTGCTCTACTTGTGTTCGTGAGGGCGGCCGGAACCGGAGCCGCCGGCACACCGACGCTTCGCACACCGACGCATCGCGCACTTCGAGAGGGATGGTCTTCCATGGACGCGCTCTACACCGCAGCCGCCACCGCCACCGGCCGGGAAGGACGGGCTGTCAGCTCGGACGGGCAGCTGGACCTCACGCTGGCGTTCCCGGCCGCGCTGGGCGGCAACGGCCAGGGCACCAACCCCGAGCAGCTCTTCGCCGCCGGTTACGCCGCCTGTTTCGCCAGCGCCCTCGGCGCCATCGGCCGCCAGGCCAAGGTCGACACCGGCGAGATCTCCGTGACCGCCGAGGTCGGCATCGGCAAGGACGAGTCCGACGGCGGCTTCGCGCTCAAGGTCACCCTGCGCGTCGAGCTGCCCGAGGCGCTCGCCAACGAGACCGGTGAGAAGCTGGTCCACCAGGCCCACGCGTACTGCCCCTACTCCAAGGCCACCAAGGGCAACATCCCGGTCGAGCTCGTCATCGAGTAACCGGCGCTCCGGCCGCCGCCCGCGCCGGGGGCGTGTCCCCCGTCCGGGTGAGCCGCGCGAGCACCTCCCCGGTCCGCCGGCTCCAGTCCACGACCACCGCCTCCGCGGGCAGCCGCTCCCGCCGCGTCAGCAGCAGCCAGCGCACCCCGGGCCGGTGGTCGTGGCCGTCGGCCAGCTCGATGCCGTAGCCGGGGAGCAGGCGGACGGCGTAGTAGGCGTCCGTGCGCACCGGCTCCCCGGGTTTGATGTGCCGGGCCGCCCAGTCGTACGACGGCCAGCGCGGCGGCTGGACGAAGCCCACCGGGTCCACCGAGCGGGGGACGACCGCCCCGGCCTGCGCGGCCAGAAAGCCCAGGCAGACCCCGCCGGCCGCGGCCCAGCCGAGTGCCCGCCGCCGACCGGACCAGGGTCGCTGCGCCGCCAGCTCGACGGCGAGCGCGCACTGCGGCGCCAGCAGGACGAGCCCGAGCACCGCGGGCGGCAGCCCGTAGGCCAGCAGCAGGCACTCCAGAGCGAACAGCAGCACGAGCGGATCCCGCCAGCCCACGTGCCCCGACGCGCCCCGGGCGGCCGCCCCGGCCCGCGCGGCCACGGAGCCTCGCCCGGCCGTCCCGCCCCGCCCGGCCGCCCGGCGCCCCCGCAGCCACAGCGCCGGGAGTCCCAGCAGGGCCAGCCAGCACTGACCGGCCAACCCGGCCAACCCGGCCGACCCGTCGTACGACGTGTACGAGCCGTACGAGCCGTACACGGCGTGAGAACCGTACGGCGACAGCACGCGTGGGTGGGTCCCGAAGGCGAGCGCGGCCGCCGCCACCGCGCACAGCAGCGCCCACCGCACCCACACCGCCCCCCGCCACCCCCGCTGCCACCCCGCCACGAACGCCACCGCCCCGGCCGCCGCGCCCGCCCCGGTCCCCGGGTCGACCAGAGCCACCGCCCCGTACAGCAGTCCGAGCGCCGCGTAGCCGGACAGGCTGCGCAGGCCGCTCGGGCCGACGTAGCGCACCCGGCGCAGATCCAGGGCGCGGCTGCCGGTCAGCGCCCAGGCCCAGAAGGTGAGGCCGAGGGCGAACGCCGACGGGTAGCCGAGGCTGCCGGTCAGCGGCAGCAGCGCCAGCGAGCCCCCGCCCCAGGCCGGCCGGGTGCCCCACAGCACGGACAGGAAGGCCAGCGCCAGCACCGGTGCCCACGGGCGCGGGGTGAGGACGCGGACCAGCCGGCCGAGGCCCGTCAGCAGCACCAGGAGGTTCAGCGGGCCGCACACCCGCAGCAGCTGCCATCCGCTGAGCCCGGTCAGCCGCGCCAGCGCACCCTGCGCCGCCACGTACGGGGACACGCCCGGGTCCGGCAGGCCCGCCCGCAGCCGGGCCACCGCCGCGGCGTGCAGTCCGGCCTCGCAGCACGGCGGGACCCGCCAGTACGCCAGGGTCATGAGCAGCCAGAACAGCAGGCCGAAGACCTGGTACGGGGTGAGTCTGCGGACCCGGCCGCCGCGCAGGGCGGTGGAGCCACGCGGGGCGCGCCGGAGCAGGATGCCGGTGCTCACCGGCGGAGACGGACAGGACGGACCATTTGTCCAGTGTTCCCGTGCGCTCCGACGACGCTGCCGCCCATCACCTCATCGAGTGATGCCGAGGGCCCTGGGTGACTTCTGCGCGGGAACCGGGACCGGCCGGGGCGCCAGCGGTTCCAGGAGCAGCGGCACGCCCACCACCGGCAGCAGCCAGGCCAGCACGATCAGCCGGTCGCCGCCGATGGTGATGTCGGGGTGCCCGGCCTGGGTGAGGACGCCGGTGCCTGCGGCCGCCAGCAGGAAGGCGCCGAACGCGGGCCGCCGCCGCGCTCCCCAGGCCCCGGCGGCCAGCGCGGCCGGGAACAGCGGCGTCGACAGCTGCCGGCGCAGCCACTCCACCCAGAAGTCGAACTCCAGATGGAGGAACTCCCGCCACGGGTGGGCCCGGTCCGGATGGGCGTAGTGGCCGGTCAGCAGGTCCTGCACGCTCTCCGCCTCGGACGGGTAGCGCAGCAGCCGGGCGAGGAGCAGGGTGCCGGCCACCGCCCCGCATCCCGTCGCCGCGAGCGCGGCCACCGCGCGCCCGGCACCCCGCCCGTGCCGGCGCCGCCCCAGCGCGACCAGCACCGCGGCCCCGGCCAGGCACCCACCGAGGAAGAGCGCCTGCGCGTGCTTCACGGCGAACAGCGCCACCAGCGCACCCGCCACCAGGGCGGTCGCCCGAGCCGTCCGCGCCCGCCCGGTCAGGGCCAGCGCGCAGCCCCACACCGCCGTCAGGGTCAGGGCCAGCATCAGGCCCTCCGCCATCGGCCGCATCGCGGTCGTGCCGACCGGCAGGACGTAGTACAGAGCCTGCCCGGTCAGCGCGAGCGGCACCGCCACCGACACCGTCCGCAGCACCAGGAAGACCAGCACCCCGCCCGCGGCCGCGACCAGCACACTCGCCAGCCACACCCCCCACGTCACCCCGAACAGCGTGACGAAGGGCAGCAGGTACACCGGATAGCCCGGCCGCACCTCGAAGATCCGCCGCAGCCGGGGACCCACGAACGGCACGATGTGCCCGTCCGTCTGCGCGCCCCCGGCCCGCAGCCTCCGCTCCACCCGCCGCAGTTCACCGGCCCGGCAGTCGGCGTACACCCGCCCCGCGGGACTCGGCGCGTGGAACCGCAGCACGTCCACGCGCCGCGCGCGCTCCGCCGCCGACGCCTCGCCGGCGCACACCCAGTCCACGGTCTCGGCCGCCGCCTCCCGCTTGCCCGCCCCGCCCAGGGCCAGCGCGTACGACACGTAGTTCTTGGAGTCGGGGGAGTCCCGGCCGGTGACGTTCGCGAGCTGCAGCACCGCGAAGGCGGCGGCCAGCACCAGCACCCAGGTGCGCGCCCTCACCTCGTCACCGGCAGGTCACGCGACCCGGCCGGACCGGGCACCCGGGCCGCCTCCGGCATCGGCTCGCCCAGCAGCAGCGTCCGTACGACCCGTTCGGCGGCCCTGCCGTCGTCGAACTCGCAGAACCGGGACCGGAAGTCGGCCCGCAGCCGCGCCGACTCCTCGTCCCGCCAGCCGCCCGAGGCGAACAGCCACGCCAACTCCCGGTAGGAGTGCGAGACATGGCCGGGTGCCTCGGCGGTGATGTCGAGATAGGCGCCCCGGCTCGCGGTGTACGCGGCCCAGTCGTCGGCGTGCACGACGATCGGCCGGTCCAGGTTGGCGTAGTCGAACATCACGGAGGAGTAGTCGGTGACCAGGGCGTCCGAGGCGAGCATGACCTCCTCGGTGTGCGGTTCGCCGGTCGCGTCGACCAGCACGCCGCGCCGGTGCAGCTCGGCCAGGCCCATCCCGCGCGCCGGGCCCGTCGCGAGGGCCGGATGCAGGCGGACCACCAGCGTGTGCCCCGGGCCGAGGTCGGCGGCGAACCGGGCCAGGTCGATCCGGTCGACGTGACCGCCCCGGACGTAGTCGCGGCGGGTCGGTGCGTAGAGCACCACCGTGTGGCCGGCCGGAATGCCGTGCCGGACCCGGAAGTCCGTCGGACCGCGACGGACCAGGACGTCGTTGCGCGGGCTGCCCGTGCGGGCCGACGCGAAGTGGCAGGGGTAGGCCCGCTCCCACACCAGCTCCGAGTGGCGGTTGGCGACCAGGCTGTGGTCCCAGCGGTCGGCCCGCCGCAGCATCTGCGGCACGTCGAAGCCGAGCCGGGCACCGGGCTTGCCCAGCAGGTCGGCGCCCACGTACTTGAGCGGGGTGCCCCGGTGGGTGTGGACGTGCACGCTGCCGGGCCGTTTCTCCAGAGTGCCGGGCCAGTTGACGTCGTTGACGAAGAACTTCGCGCGGGCCGCCAGCCGCAGGTACTCCGGGGAGTCCAGCAGCACGTGCTCGACATCGGCCGGGAGCCGCGCCGCCACCTCCGCGTCCCGCACCACCCAGACGCCGCGCAACCGGGGCGCGACCTCCCGGGCCGCCCGGTACACCGCCGCCGGGTCGCCGCGCAGCCCCTGGTGCGAGGCCGCCGAGTACAGCACCAGGTCCTCGTCCAGCGGGCGCAGGCCGCGCAGCCCGGTCAGCGCCCGCCGGGCCCGGACCTCCGCCGCCCGCCGCACCCGCACCGCCTGCCGCCCGCCCGCCCGGCCGACCCGCCCGGCCTGCCGCCGCAGCCGGTACGCCGCGTAGGAGCCGTCGAGCACACGGAGATCGCCGGAGCCGCCGAGGTCACGGGACGCACTGGGCGCATCGGGCGCACTGGGCGCACCAGGGGCGCCGGGGGTGCCGAGCGCACCGGGCGCACCGGGGGCGCCGGGGGTGCCGAGGTCGCTCCGGTCGGTGCCCTCGGGCCGGAACGCGCGGTACAGCTCCGCCGTGCGCCGGAAGAACTCGCCCTTCGCGGCCGGCGGCAGCCGGTCCGGCTTGGCGAGGATGTCCAGGCAGTGCTCGCCCATCTTCCGGTGCAGCCAGGGCCGCCAGCCGGCCAGCTCCGGGCGGCCGTCGAGGAAGGCGAAGACCCGCTTGTACTGCTCGTGGACGTCGAAGTGCTTGCGGCTGGTGGTGGAGAGGATGTTGCCCTGCCGCCGCTGCCGGTAGTTGACGCAGATCCGGTCGAGGGTGGCGATCCGGGCCGCGCTGAGCATGACCGGGAAGGTCCAGGGGGTGTCCTCGTAGTAGCCCGGCGGGAACCGGAAGCCGTTCTCCTCGACGAAGTCACGGCGCTGCACCTTGTTCCAGACCACCATCAACAGGTCCAGGATCGCCGGGTGTTGTGCCGCGGTGAACACGTCAGACCTGGCCCCGAGCACCTCGGCGAGGGCGTTGCGCCGCGTCCCGCCCCACCAGTAGGTGCGCGCGTAGTCGAAGACCAGCACGTCCGGGTCGCCGGTCTCCGCCAGCCGGTCGGTGATCGCGTGCAGCGCGCCCGGGGTGAGGGTGTCGTCGCTGTCGAGGAAGAGGAGGTAGTCGCCGGTGGCGTGGGGGAGCCCGGCGTTGCGGGCCCGGCCGAGGCCGACGTTCTCCGGCAGGTGCAGGACCTTCACGCGCGGGTCGCGGGCCGCGTACTCGTCGAGGATGGCGCCGCAGCCGTCCGGCGAGCGGTCGTCGACGGCGATCACCTCGATGTCGTGGCAGGACTGCTCCAGGACCGAGTCGAGACACTCGCGGAGGAAGCCCTGCACCTTGAAGCAGGGCACGATCACACTGAGTCGGGGCACGGTCAGCTCCTGACGAGGGTCGCGGCCGGGGCGGGCAGGCGTTCGGCGAGCGGGATCACCGTCGGGATGTCCTCGGCCGGGCGGCCGAGGAACACCCGCCGTACGACCCGCTCGGCGGCCAGGCCGTCGTCGAACTGGCAGAACCGGGCCCGGAACTCGGCCCGCAGCCGCCTGGACTCCGGGCCCCGGTAGGAGCCGTCGCGGAAGATCCGGGCCAGCTCCTCCGGGGTGCGGGCGACCGGCCCCGGCGGCTCGGCCATCAGGTCGAAGTAGACGCCCCGGGTCTGCCGGTAGACCTCCCAGTCGTCGGCGTAGACGACGATCGGCCGGTCCAGGTTGGCGTAGTCGAACACGATGGAGGAGTAGTCGGTGATCAGCGCGTCGGCGGCCAGGCACACCTCCTCGGCCGAGCGGTGGGCGGTGACGTCGATGATCCGGCCGCTGCCCGCCGGACGGCCCCGGTCGTAGAAGTAGTGCGCGCGCAGCAGCACGACGACGTCCTCGCCGGCCGCCTCGCAGAACGCCTCCAGGTCGAGGCCGGGCTCGAACCCGGTGTGGTGGTCGCGGTGGGTGGGGGCGTACAGCACGGCCGTCCTGCCGTCCGGGACGCCCAGCCGGCGGCGGGCCCGGACCACGTCGTGGGCGGTCGCCGTGTAGTAGACGTCGTTGCGCGGATAGCCGTACTCCAGGGTCTGGTAGGAACCGGGGAAGGCGCGCTCCCACGTCTGGGTGGAGTGGCGGTTGGAGGAGAGGTTGAAGTCCCAGCGGTCGACGCGGCCGAGCAGCTTGGTGAAGCTGCCGGTCCGGGCGGCGACCACCGGGTACGTCGACTGGTCGACGCCCATCTTCTTCAGCGGGGTGCCGTGCTGCGTCTGGATGTGCACGCTGCCCGGCCTCTTGACCACCCCCTCGGCGAAGTTGGCGTTGTTCACCAGGTACTTGGCGCGGGCCAGCACCTCCCAGGAGCGGCGGCTGCCGATCACCGCGTACTCGACGTCCGGCGGCACGGTGTGTTCCTGGCCGGCCTCGACCAGGAACACCGAGCGGATGTGCGGGGCGAGTTCGCGGGCCACGGCGTGGATCGCGGCCGGGTTGCAGACGTATCCGCGCCCCCAGTAGGCGCAGTACACGGCGAGGTTCGGGTCCAGCGGGCGGCGCAGGTCGAGCGCGTACCGCAGCCGGGTGAGCGGCAGGTGCGGGCGGGGCAGCCGCTCCGCCGCCCGCGCCGTCACCCGGTTGGCGCCGCGCAGCACGCGGAACGCCGTGTACGCGCCCGCCGCGAGGAGCCGGTGCTGGACACCCACACTGCCGCCCGGCATCCGGAACCCGGCGGGCCGGTGCGCGCGGTGCAGCCGGGCCGCCCGCCGGAAGAACGCCCGGTGCCTGGACGGCATCCGCTCCGGCCGCGCGGCCGTCTTCAGCACCACCGCGAAGACCTGCTCGAACAGCGCCCGCGCCCGCCGGCCGGGCAGCCCCGCGGCCCGCTCCAGCACCAGCTCCACCTGGTCGAGGAGTTCGTGCTGATGCGGCCCCGGCAGATTCAGCCGGCTGCCCTGTCGGCGCAGCCGGTGCCGTACGACGACGGAGCGCAGCACCGCGATCCGCTCGGCGGCGACGGTGGTCAGGCCGCCCCAGCCGACGTCGGTGAAGTGCCCGTCGGGAAAGGCCAGCCGCCGCTCGGCCAGGAAGGCACGGCGGTAGACCGCGCTCCAGGCCGGCAGCGCCACGCCCGTCAGCCTCGGCGCCCGGTCCGGGGCGAACGCGCCGTTCGGGGCACCCGCCAGCAGGGGCGCCACGGGGTTGGTCGGCTCGCCCTCCCACCAGGGGGCGCGTTCGTGCTCGGCGTACAGGACGTCCACCTCACCGGTCTCGGCGAGCCGCGCGTCGAGCAGCGCCAGCGCGCCCGGGACCAGCACGTCGTCGCCGTCGAGGAACAGCAGATACGTGCCGTGCGCCGCCCGGATCCCGGTGTTCCGGGCTCCGCTCAGCCCGGCCGACGGCGGGGAGTGCACCGGGGTCACCCGGGAGTCCCGCTCGGCGTAGGCGGCGGCGACCGAGGCGGCCGGGGCGTCCGGCGCGTCGCAGACCGGGATCAGCTCCAGGTCGCCGAAGGACTGGGCGAGGACCGAGTCCAGCGCCTGCGAGAGCCGGCCGGCGACCCCGTGGGACGGGACGATGATGCTGAAGCGGGGCATGCTGCTCTTTCTCAGGTGTGCATGCGGCCCGGCCGTCCCGTCGGCCGCCAGGTGGACGGCCGGGACGGGGTGGGCCGCGAGGTGTGGGGGGACATGAGAGGACTCCCTGCGAGGCAAACGGCGTTCAGCGGCTCTCGGTGACGGGCAGATGACCGGAAGGTTGCGGAACGGTGGCCAGTGAGGCGTCGGTGAGCTCCGCGGCCGCCGCCGGCACCGGATGCCGCTCCGCCGGCGGGACGAACTCCGGCAGCCCGTCCGGCTCGCCGAGCACCACATGGCGGACCACCCGCTCGGCGGCGCGTCCGTCGTCGTACCGGCAGAACCGCTCGCGGAACGCGGCGCGCAGCTGGGCGGAGCGGGAGCCGCGCCAGTGGCCGGTGTCGAAGATGTCGATCAGCTCGTCCTCGGTGCGGGCGACCTCGCCGGGCGGGCTGGAGCGCAGGTCGAAGTAGGTGCCGCGGGCCGCGTGGTAAGCGTCCCAGTCCTCGGTGTGCACGACGATCGGCCGGTCCAGGTTGGCGTAGTCGAACATGACGGAGGAGTAGTCGGTGACCAGGGCGTCGGCGGCCAGGCAGAGGGACTCCACGCTGGGGTGGCCGCTGACGTCGATCACCCGGTCCCCGGACCCCAGGGAGCCGCCGTGCCAGTAGTGCGCGCGGGCCAGGATCACGAAGCGCGGGCCCAGCCGGCGCACGATCCGCTCCAGGTCCAGTGCGGGGCGCTGGGTGCGCCGGTAGTCGCGGTGGGTGGGCGCGTACAGCAGGGCGACCGTGCCCTCCGGGACGCCGAGCGACTCCCGGATCCGGGTCACGTCGGCCGAGGTGGCCTGCTGGAACACGTCGTTGCGCGGATAGCCGTATTCGAGCGTCCGGTACCGGCCGGGGTAGACGCGCTCCCAGGTCAGGGTGGTGTGCCGGTTGGCGGAGAGCACGTAGTCCCACTTGTCGACACCCCGCAGCAGTTCCTCGAAGTCCATGCCGGCGGCCGCCGCCGGGTGTTCCTGGAGGTCGAGGCCCATGTGCTTGAGGGGGGTGCCGTGCTGGGTCTGCACGAACACCTGGCCGGGGCGCTTGCGCAGCCGCCGGTCGAAGTTGACGTTGTTGACCAGGTACTTGGAGCGGGCCAGCGCCGTCCAGTAGGCGAAGGTGCCCGGCCGCAGCCGGCGCGGGCCCGGCGGGATCGTGTGGTGATGTTCCGGGCGGGCGATCCACGCGGTGCGGATGTGCGGGGCGTGGGTGCGGAACGCCTTCTCCAGCGCGCCCGGGTTGCAGCTGTGGCCGCGGTTCCAGTAGGCGGCGAAGACCGCCCGGTCGGCGCGCAGCGGCAGCCGCAACTGGACGCGGTAGTGCAGCAGGAGCAGGGCCGAGCGCAGACCGCGGGCCGACTTGACGCAGGCCTTCAGGGCACGGCGGCGGCCGGACATCGCCAACTGGAGGGCGCGGTAGGTGCGGTGCAGGCCGTAGCGGACGAGACCGTGCCGCAGCCGGGTGCGCCACGGCACCGGGGTGCCCGCGGACCGGTAGCGGCGGTAGTGCGCGCGGGCGGTGCGCAGGAACTCGGCGCGGCTGCCCTTCGGGAGCCGGTCCCGCCTGGTGAACACCGTGGTGAAGTGGTCGACCATGCGGCGGAACAGCACCGGGCGCCAGCAGGCCAGTTCGGGCCGCCGGTCGAGGAACGCGAAGACCCGGTCGTACTGGTCGAAGACGTCGAAGTGCCCCCGGCTGGTGGTCGAGAGGATGCTGCCCTGCCGCCGCTGCCGGTACTCCACGCAGACCCGGTCGAGCGTCGCGATCGACTCGGCGGTCATCAGGACCGGATACGTCCAGGGCGTGTCCTCGTAGTAGCCGGGCGGGAAGGTGAAGCCGTGTCGCTCGACGAACTCCCGCCGGTACGCCTTGTTCCAGGCCACCATGAGCACGCGGAGCAGGCCGGGCCGGTCGTCGAGCCGGAAGGGCGCCGGGCCCTCCTCGGTCAGCTGCGACGCGAACCTGTCGCGCTCCGCCGGGCCCGTGCAGAACGTCCGCACGTGGTCGTACACGAGCACGTCCGGATCGCCGGTCTCCTTGATCCGGTCGGCGATGGCCCGCAGCGCGTCCGGCGTCAGCGTGTCGTCGCCGTCCAGGAAGAGCAGGTAGTCGCCGCGCGCCCGCGCCGCCCCCGCGTTGCGGGCGCCGCCCAGGCCCTGGTTCTCCGGCAGGTGCAGGGCCCGCACGCGCGCGTCCCCGGCCGCGTACTCGTCGATGATCGCGCCGCTGGCGTCCGGTGAGCAGTCGTCGACGGCGATCAGTTCCAGATCGGGGTACGACTGCGACAGCACCGACTCCAGGCACGCGGGCAGATACGCCTGGACCTGGTACGCGGGGACGATGACACTGAACCTGGGCACGGGACATCCATGGGTCGGTCGGCGCGGGCGTTCTGCCCGGGAACGGCCAATGGAGTGATTCGGTTACGGTCCCCTACGTCATGTGGGTTACGTTCCGTGAGCGGTCGGGGGCGAGCCGACGGCCGGCCCGCCCCCTTCGGTGACACGTCGCGGAGCCCTGGCGCGGTCACTTGACCGCGCCCGCCATCACCCCCGACACGAACTGCCGCTGGAACGCGAAGAACACGGCCAGCGGGATCACCATGGAGATGAAGGCGCCGGGCGCGAGGACGTCGACGTTGTTGCCGAACTGGCGTACCTGGGTCTGCAGCGCGACCGTGATCGGCTGGGTGCCCGACTTGGTGAACACCAGCGCGACCAGCATGTCGTTCCACACCCACAGGAACTGGAAGATGCCGAGGCTCGCGATCGCCGGCCCGCCGAGCGGCATCACCACCCGGGTGAACAGCCGCAGTTCTCCGGCCCCGTCGAGGCGGGCCGCCTCCAGCAGCTCCCGCGGGATCTCCGCGAAGAAGTTCCGCAGCAGGAACACCGCGAACGGCAGGCCGAAGCCGACGTGGAACAGGATCACCCCGAAGATCGTCCCGAACAGGCCTACCTTGCCGAAGAGTTCGGCGATCGGGATCAGCGCGACCTGGACGGGCACGACCAGGAGGCTGACCACGATCAGGAACCACCAGTCCCGGCCCGGGAACTCCATCCACGCGAACGCGTAACCGGCCAGCGCCCCGATGACCACGACGAGGACCGTCGCGGGGACGGTGATCAGCACCGTGTTCCAGAGGGAGTGGGTGATGTCGCTGTTCTCCAGGAGCTTCTGGTAGCTCTCGAAGGTGAGCTGGGACGGCTTGCCGAACACGTGCCACCAGCCGCTCGCGCTCATGTCCTCCGGAGACCTCAGGGAGGACGCGAGCAGCCCGATCGTCGGCACCAGCCAGAACAGGGCGACGACGATCAGGAAGACCCGCACCAGACCGCCGTTGATCTTCTCCAGCAGCCAGCTCATCGCCGCTCCTCCCGCCTGAGTCGACGCACGTCACTGCGCCATCCCGGGGGGCGACCCCCGGACCCCCGGCCGGCAAACAGGCGTTGCACGCTCATCGCCGCTCCTCCCGCCTGAGTCGACGCACGTTGAACCACATCACCGGGATCACGAGGAGGAGCAGGAACATCGCGATCGCGCTCGCGATGCCCGGCTGGCCCTCGGAGAAGCCCTTGCGGTACAGCTCCAGGGCGAGCACGTTGGCGTCGTCCTGGGAGGAGCCCGGCGCGATGATGTACACGAGGTCGAAGACCTTCAGCACGTTGATCATCAGGGTGACGGTGACCACCGCCAGGACCGGTGCGAGCAGCGGCACGGTGACCTTGCGGAACACCTGCCACTCGGTCGCCCCGTCGACCCGCGCCGCCTCCAGCAGCTCCCTGGGCACACCGGCCAGCCCGGCCGCGATCAGCACCATCGCGAAGCCCGCCCACATCCAGACGTACGACCCGATGATCGCGGGCGTGACGAGGGACGGGCCGAGCCAGTCGACGCCGTTGTAGGGCTGCCGGAAGTTGCTCGCCGGCAGCCGGAGCCGTGCCCCGTCGGCCGCGGCGGGCAGGGTGAAGGTGCCGTCGGCGGCGGCCTTGGCGGACGCCACCACCTTGCCGTCCCTGACCGCCTCGACGCGCATGCCGGAGTAGCCGAGCTCGGACGGGTCGGGGGCGCCGAGCCGGCCGACGCCCTTGCCGCGGGTGAAGTCCTGCCAGGTCGTGCCGGTGATCTTCCCCGGCTCGGGCCTGGCCGCCACGGCCCGCTCCGCCCCGTCGGGCATCTGGTCGGGGGCGACGCCGACCAGGGGGAGGGCGACGGTCTGGCCGGTGTGGACGGCGGCCGTGGTGATGAAGCCGCCCTGGTCCGGTCTGAGGGGCGACTCGCGGCCCGGATGGGCGTTCGGGAACGCGGAGGACTGGGCGAACGTGTCGTGCACGCCGACCCACACCGCGTTCGCGACGCCCTTGTCCGGATCCTGGTCGTAGACCAGGCGGAAGATGATCCCGGCGGCCAGCATCGAGATCGCCATCGGCATGAAGACGACCAGCTTGAACGCCGTGCCCCAGCGCACCCGTTCGGTCAGCACCGCGAAGACCAGACCGAGGGCGGTGGAGACCGTCGGCGCGAACACCACCCAGATGACGTTGTTCTTCAGGGCGGTGCGGATGCCGTCGTCCGTGAAGATCGCCTTGTAGTTGTCGAAGCCGGCGAAACCGCTTCCGTCGGCGTTGTAGAAGCTGCGGATCAGCGAGTACCCGATCGGGTAGACCACGAGCGCGCCGAGCAGCACCAGGGCGGGGAGGAGGAACAGGGCCGCCACGGTCCTGCGGGTGCCGGTCACGCTCTTGCGCCGGCCGGGAGGAGCGGGGGCCGTGGTCGCGGGCGCGGCCATGGCCGGCTCAGCTTCCGCTGCCGTAGGCGGCCGCCGCGTCCTTCTCCAGTTTCGCCTGGGTGCCCGCGACGTCCGTCGGGTTCTGCAGGAAGTCCTGGAGGTCCTTCCACTCGCCCTTGCCCGGGGTGCCGCCGAACGCCTGCGGGGCCTGGTCGGACATGTCGAAGCGGAAGTCGTCACCGGAAGCGATCAGGGACTTGGCGATCGTGCGCTGCACCTCGTTCGGGTAGGCCGAGTCCGCCACGTTCTTGTTCGGCGAGAGGTAGCCGCCGAGCTTCGCCTGGATCGTCGCCGCGTCCGGGGAGGCCAGGAACTTCGCCAGCGCCTGGGCGCCCTTGGAGTCCTTGAAGACGACGGCAGCGTCACCGCCGGAGACCACGGGCGCGGTGGAGCCGACCGCGGGGAACGGGAACACCTTGGCGTCCGTGCCCACCTTGGCCTTGGTCTCACCGATGTTGACCTGCACGAAGTCGCCCTCGTAGACCATCGCCGCCTTCGGCTGGTCGCCGCCGGTGAAGGTCTGGGTGACCGAGGCCGGGAACTCCGTCTGCAGGGCGCCGGACGCGTTGCCCGCGACGTACCCCTTCTTGCCCCAGACCTGGGCGAGGGTGGTCAGCGCCTGCTTCACCGACGGATCGGTCCACTTGATCTTGTGCTGGGCGAGCTGGTCGTACTTCTGTGGGCCCGCCTGGGACAGGTAGACGTTCTCGAACCAGTCGGTCAGCGTCCAGCCGTCCGCGCCGCCGACCGAGAACGGGGTGACGCCCGAGTCGTACACCGCCTGCGCCGTCGTCAGCAGGTCCTGCCAGGTCTTGGGTTCCTTGGCGCCCGCGTTCTCGAAGACCTTGGCGTTGTACCAGATCAGTGACTTGTTGGCGGCCTTGTAGTAGACGCCGTACTGCTTGCCGCCGACCTTGCCGATGTCCTGCCAGCCCTGCGAGTAGTTCTTCTGCACCTCCGTGAGCGTGTCCGCGTCGAGCGGCTTCGCCCAGCCCTTCTGCACGGCCTGCTTGATCGCGCCGGGCTGCGGCAGCAGCGCGATGTCCGGCGGCTGACCGCCCGCGATCTTCGAGCCCAGGAAGTTGATGATCGGGTCCTGGGCGGGCACGAAGGTGACCTTCGCGCCGGTGCGCTTCTCGAACTCCGCGAGCACCTGCTTGAAGTTCTTCTGCTCCTGGCCGGTCCAGACCGCGGCCACTTCGAGGGTGGTGCCGTTGAGCTTCGGGAGGGTGACGGTGCTTTTCTCGGTGGTGCTGGTGTTGTTGTCGCCGCCGGACTTCTTGTCGCCGCTCCCGCACGCGGTGAGGGCGAGAGATCCCGCGAGCAGCGCGGCCAGCGCGGCGAGGGCCCTGTGTGTCCGGATGGTGTTGCTCATGACGCGCATCACTTCCCCGTTCGTCGTTCCTCATTGAACGTCAGAACTCTGTCCCGTGCGCTCCGGTCTACGCGGGGGCCGCGTACGCGGCAAGTAGGCCGACAGGTCAGCGCCGAGGATCGTGATCACGTTGTGATCGGTGGCCGGTGCCAGTGCGCGAGCAGCGGAGGGGCTGAGGTGTGGTGCCGGTCGGCGTTCGTCCTCGGCGTTCGTCCTCGGAGGCCGGGCGGGGTGCTGTGGTGGCCTCGGTCACAGAAGCGAGGGAACCTCCGCCGCCGAGACCTCCTTGGCCGCCCGCTCCACCGCGCTGGCCAGCAGGGCCAGGTCGGTCGGGCCGTTGCCCAGTTCGCGGATCGGGCGGCGGGCGGGGGGGTCGCCCATGCGGTGCCAGTCGAGGGCGACGACGGTGGGGCGCTGGGTCGCCGTGCGCGGGATACGGCCGGTGACCCGGCCGGTCTGGAACGCCGTGGTCCGGCCGTCCGGGGTGGTCAGGCGGCCACGGCCCGGCGCCGGTTCGTCCGGGCCGTCGGCCGGTGCGTCCAGGACGATGCGCAGGGTGGCCTGCCGGGCCGGTTCCGTCTCCGCCGTACGGCCGCCCGGGCCGGCCGCCGCGACCAGGTGCACGCCCAGCCGCTCGCCCTCCTTCGCCACCGCCTCCAGCGCCCGCATCACGGAACCGGAGGCCGGGCGGCCCGGCGAACCGAGGGCGGGGGAGACCAGGGCGTCCAGGTCGTCGACCACGACCACGAGCCGGGGGAGCGGCGGCGGCGCCTCGGTGCGCCCGCGGGCCGCGGCGCCGGCCGACGGGCGCAGGCGGAGCGTCGAACTCGGCGGGGCCTCTATGTCACCGGCTCCCGAGGCGGCGGGGCGGCGCTGCGGGACGATGCGGCCGGAGACCTCCCGCCGGCCGTGCCAGTCGGTGAAGTCGGAGCGGCCCAGCAGCTCGGCCCGCCGCTTCAGCTCGGCGCTCAGCGACTGCGCCAGCTCCCGCATCCGCACCGGGTCGTTGGCGGTGAGGTGGGTCGTGACATGCGGTATGTCCGTGCAGACCCGCAGGCCCTCGCCGTGCCCGGCACCGGTGCCGACGCCGTCGCGGCCGTCGATCAGGACGATGCCGAGCCGGTCGGGGCGCTCGGCGGCGGCCAGCGAGGCGACCGTCGCCCGCAGCAGCTCCGTACGGCCGCTGCCGGGCGGGCCCTCGATCAGCAGATGCGGTCCCTCGGCCACCAGGTCGGCGGCGAGCGGGCCGCGCGGTCCGGCGCCGAGCACCGCACGGGCCCGGCCGCCCAGCGACTCGGTGTCGTCGGCGGCGTCCGCCCAGCGGGCCATCAGCGACGCCGGGGTCGCCCTCGCCAGCCCCAACTCGTCCAGCAGCCGGGCGGACTGGGGGAGCGGGGCGGCGACCCGGGCCTGCCGGTCGGCCCCCGGGCCGTCGGGGCGCAGCGGCGCCAGCGCCCGCGCGAACCGCTCGGCCCAGGCGGGCGACACCGCGTCCACCGCGGCCAGCGTGCCGGGGCCGACCGGGCCGGTGTGCCCGGCGGACCCGCCCGGCACGGCCGAGACGCGCAGGAGGTGCAGCGCCGTCGCCACGTCCCCGCTGAGCAGCGCCACCGCGCCGCACTCGCGGAACGTGGGCGTCACCGCGCACGCCTCCTCGTAGGTCCGGTCGACCGGGGAGGCGGACGAGGCGGGGGCGGTCTCCGCCAGACAGATCACGTGCACTCCGGCCCGCGGACCGGCGACGGTCAGCCGCGCCACCGCGTCGCGCAGCGCGGAGCCACCGGGATCGCCGTCCACGACGACGACCGTGTACGGCCCCGGGAAGCCGCCCCCGCGGCCCCTGTCGTCGTCAGCGCCGAGGTCACGGGCCCAGGAGGGACGGTGGGCGGCTTCGGAGGGCGAGGCGCCCGCTGCCGCGCGGGGCGGTGCGGGGGCCTGGGCGGGTGCCGGGCGGTCGGACGGGGTGGCCGGCCTGCGCGGGACGGACAGTTCCTCCGTGCGCCGCAGCAGCTCCTCCACCCGGGCCGCGGCCTGTTCCCGGTCGTAGGCGAGCAGCAGGCGGCAGTCCTGGCCGTGGCCGGGGCGGACGTGCGGGAGCCAGCCGAGCCAGGACCACTCGGCCGTGCGCTCCTCCAGGGAACGGGCCCGGTCCGCGCTGATCAGCACGATCTCCAGCAGATCGGGCGAGTGCAGCGCGGCGAGCTGGGCCAGGACCGCGCGGGCCAGGCCGGCCAGGCGGGTGCGCGGTCCCGCCAGGCCGAGGGCGCCCGCCTCGCGCAGATCGGCCGTGACCGGGACGGCGGGCAGCAGCCCCGAGCCGTCGGGCGCCGGGCGGTCCGCCGTGCCGAGCCGGACGGTGAGCGCCTCCGGGTGGCCGGGGCCGCGCTCCCACAGGCGCGGGCCGGGGCCGAGGGCCGTGAGCAACAGGGCGGCCGGGTCGGGCCAGGTCTCGGGCTGGGCGGGCAGTCCGGCAGACGGCGCGCCGCCGCCCTCCGCCGCGCTCTCGCCGTCGGCGGCCGCGGGCGGCTCACCGCGCCCGCCGGCCAGCCGCCGCGCCCAGGCCCCGAGCCCGCCGCGCCGACGGACACCGGGCAGCACGGGGGCGTCGGTACCGCGCAGAGGGGTGCCCTTGCGCCTGCCGGAGGGGACGGGGGCGTCGGCGGGGTCGTGGGAGAGGGGGCCGTGCGCGCGGGCGCCGCCGTCGGCGGGGGCCGAGCCTGGGGCCGCGGGGCGGGCCGCGGTGCTTCCCGTGCCGGTGGCAGCCCGACCGCCTCCGACGCCTTCGGCACCTGCGCCGGGGGCCGGACGGTCGCCGAGCACTCCGGACCGGCCGGCGTGTGTGTCGCCTGTCCGATGGCGGACGCCGGAGTCGGCTGCGGCACCGAATGCGCTACCGAGGCCCTGCGCAGCCTCGGGGTCGTGTGCGCCGCCTGGCCTGTGGGGTGCGCCGGGGCCGTGGGCGGTCTCGGACCCGGGGGCCGCGCCAGAGCCGTAGACGGTCTCGGGCCGGTGGGGTGCGCTGGGTCCGTGGGTGGTCTCGGGCTGGTGGGCCGCGCCCGCACCGTACGCGGTGTCGGGCCGGTGGGGTGCGCCAGAGCCGTAGACGGTCTCGGGCCGGTGCGGTGCGCTGGGTCCGTGGGTGGTGTCGGGCCGGTGGGGTGCGCCGGAGGCGTAGGCGGTGTCGGGCCGGTGGGGTGCGCCGGAGCCGTGGGCGGTGTCGGGCCGGTGGGGTGCGCCGGAGGCGTAGGCGCTCTCGGACCGGTGCGGTGTGCCGGAGCCGTAGGTCGTCTCCGAGCCGTGGGGCGCACCGGCGCGGTGCGCGGCCTCGGACGGGTGGGAGGGGGCGGGGCCGTACGCCGCGGCCGAGTCGTGCGCGGCGGCAGCGCCGCGCGGGCCCGGCAGTGTGCCGTGGGTGGCGGTCGACGGGTGGCCGGGCCGGTCACCGTCGTGCTCGCGCCCCGCCGACGGCGGCTCCGGCCGCTGCCCCGGCGAGGACGGGAACCCGCCCGCGTGCCCGCCGTCCCTGGCGGGGGATCCGCCTGGCCGCCCGGTCCGCGGCGGTCCGTCGCCCCGGCCGGCCGCCGGCTGCCCGCCCCGGCTCTCGATCCTCGGTGCGTCCCCCTGCGCCGGCACGACCGGTGGCTCCACCGAGCCGTGCGCGTGGTGTCCGGCGGCGCCGCCCGCGGCTCCCCACCCGGCGGTGCCGTAGGCGTGGTGGGTACGGCCGGCCGGCCCGGCGGTGGTGTCCCCGGCGGCGGATCCGTCGTCGTCGGCCCGCTCGCCGCCCGTCAGTACCCGCACGCACCCCTCTCCGTCGGGTGCCGTGCCCACCCGGGCCCCCGGTCCCCCGGACGGCGTAAGCCGCAGGGCCGATTCCCCGATGCGCAGGAGCGAGCCCGGGGTGAGGCGGACCGGGCGGTCGGTGACGCGGGTGCCGTCCAGCACCGTGCCGTTGGTGGAGTGCAGGTCGGCGACCGAGACCCGGCCGTCGGCCGCGACCGTGACCGCGCAGTGCAGCCGGGAGACGTCCGGGTCGTCGAGCGGGACGTCGGCGTCGGCGGAGCGGCCGATGGTGATCTGGCCGCCGTGCAGCAGGTGGACCCCGCCCGCGTCGGGGCCGGCGACCACGTGCAGCTGGGTCGGGGCGCCGTCCACCTCGGGGTGCGGTTCGGGGGCCGCGGGGGCGCCCAGGGACAGCACCGCGCCGTCGACCAGCGGGGGCTCGCCCAGGATGCGGCGGCGGGCGTCCAGCCGCTCCGCCCCGGCGTACAGCACGACCGGGGCGCCGCTCTGCTCGCGGCCGCCCAGGCTGCCGTCCCCGGTGACCGCTGAGGCCAGCCCCGACGCCACCGCGGCCAGGTCCGTGCCCGCGGGCGCCGTCACCAGCACGTCGCGGCTCACGGCCCGGCCCCGCTGCGCGGCAGGGCCCAGCGGGTCTACGACGGTCAGCCGGATCTGCATCGCCGTCAGCGGTCCCTTCTGCGCGGGCGCGGAATTCCCCCCACCGCCACGAGCACGTCGGCCAGTTCTGCTGTCAAACGCATCCTCGCACCTGCCACTGACAACGCGCCCACGTCCCGATGGTAAGTGATCTTGATTGGTCAGCTCTGCCCCCAAAAGTGCCTGACCAATACCGTGCGGACGATCACTTGAGATCGGTCACGTCCGAGTCCGGCAACCAGCGGACCGAAGCGAGCGTCTTTCCATCGAACGCAGGCCGGAACGACAACGTATGGGCATACGTCCGCGGATACGTCCAGAACGCTTCGGGGAGGCTGTCGGCCCCCTTCCGGGGAGGGGCAGAGCACAGCCGACGACAGCCCGGTCCCGGGCAGCACGGCACTACAGTGGTTCGGACACAGGGGTCGGAGACCTTCAGCAAGCAGCAGGGAGCGCATGACGTGCGGCCGGTAGGCAGCAAGTACCTCCTGGAGGAGCCGCTGGGACGCGGCGCCACCGGTACCGTCTGGCGTGCCCGCCAGCGGGAGACCGCGGGCGCCGAGGCAGCCGTGCCCGGCCAGCCCGGCGAGACCGTCGCGATCAAGGTCCTCAAGGAAGAGCTCGCGAACGACTCCGACATCGTGATGCGCTTCCTGCGGGAGCGCTCCGTCCTGCTCCGGCTCACCCACCCGAACATCGTCCGGGTCCGCGACCTGGTCGTCGAGGGCGATCTGCTCGCCCTGGTCATGGACCTCGTGGACGGCCCCGACCTGCACCGCTACCTGCGCGAGAACGGTCCCTTCACGCCCGTCGCCGCCGCCCTGCTCACCGCCCAGGTCGCCGACGCGCTCGCCGCCAGTCATGCCGACGGCGTGGTGCACCGCGACCTGAAGCCGGCCAACGTGCTGCTCGCGCAGTACAACGGCCAGATGCACCCGATGCTGACCGACTTCGGCATCGCCCGCCTCGCCGACTCCCCGGGCCTGACCCGCACCCACGAGTTCGTCGGCACGCCCGCCTACATCGCCCCGGAGTCCGCCGAGGGCCGCCCGCAGACCTCCGCCGTCGACATCTACGGCGCCGGCATCCTCCTGTACGAGCTGGTCACCGGTCACCCGCCGTTCTCCGGCGGCAGCGCCCTGGAAGTCCTCCACCAGCACCTCAGCGCCGAGCCCCGCCGGCCCTCCACCGTCCCCGACCCGCTGTGGACGGTCATAGAGCGCTGCCTGCGCAAGAACCCCGACGACCGCCCCAGCGCCGAGAACCTCGCGCGTGCCCTGCGGGTCGTCGCCGAGGGCGTCGGCGTGCACGCGAACTCCGCGCAGATCGCGGCGGCCGAGGGCGTCGGCGCGCTGCTCGCCCCCGACCCGGCGCCGACCGCCGTACCGGGCTCGGCTGACCCGACCCAGGTGCTGCCGAACACCGGCACGCCGATGGGGGCGTACGACCCGAACGCCGCGACCAGCGTCCTCCCGCACACCGGCGGACCGGTGCCGTTCGGCGCCGCCGACCCGACCGCCGTGCTGCCGAACACCGGCGCCGCCGACCCGACGGCCGTCCTGCCGCCGATGCCCCAGGGGCAGCCCGGCCAGCCGGGGCAGTCCGGCCAGCAGCAGCCGGAGCAGCCGCACCCCTGGCAGACCCAGCTCCGCGCGGCCCGCGACCGCAACGAACAGACCCAGGTCCAGTATCTCGACCCGGGTGAGGACCCGCTGCGCCGCCGCCCCCAGCGGCAGGTGGCCCGGCCGCAGCAGCCGCCGCCCCGACAGGCCCCGCAGCAGCAGCCGGTGCGCCGGCCGCAGCCGCGCGGTCAGGGCGGGCCGGGCGCGCCGGGTGGTCAGGGCGGGTACGGGCAGCAGCCCGCCGGATACGGCCGGCAGCAGCCTGCCGGGTACGGCGGCGGGCAGCCGCAGCAGTACGCGCCGCCGCAGCAGCCCCAGCAGCGGTACGCGCCCCCCGCCGAGCCGCGGCAGCGGGCCCCGCGCGAGCCGCGGCAGCGCAGCGCCAACCCGATGCGGATCCCCGGGCTCGGCTGCCTCAAGGGCTGCCTGTTCCTGGTCGTCATCCTGTTCGTCGCGGGCTGGCTGATCTGGGATCTGACCCCGGTGCACACCTGGGTGGGACAGGGCAAGGGCTACTGGAACCAGCTGAGCGACTGGGCGAGGTCGGTCAGCAACTTCATCGGCAACCTGGGCAACGGCTCCGGCAAGTAACCGCGACTCTATGGATTTGTCGACATCCGGCGGGTGATTTCCGCCTCTGTGGTGAAGGTTGGCTCTTCGGACGCGTAGTTTTATCGGCAACACGCGTCGGTAGGAGCAGCCTTGGCACGGAAGATCGGCAGCCGGTACACCGCGAACCAGATCCTGGGGCGGGGCAGCGCCGGCACGGTGTGGCTGGGCGAGGGGCCGGAGGGGCCCGTCGCCATCAAGCTGCTGCGCGAGGATCTCGCGTCCGACGAGGAACTGGTGGGCCGTTTCGTGCAGGAGCGCACGGCGCTGCTGGGCCTTGAGCACCCGCACGTGGTCTCCGTCCGCGACCTCGTCGTCGACGGCAACGACCTCGCCCTCGTCATGGACCTGGTCCGGGGCACGGACCTGCGCACCCGCCTGGACCGGGAGCGGCGGCTCGCCCCCGAGGCGGCCGTCGCCATCGTCGCGGACGTCGCGGACGGGCTGGCGGCGGCGCACGCCGCGGGCGTCGTCCACCGCGACGTCAAGCCGGAGAACGTCCTCCTCGACATGCAGGGCCCGCTGGGCCCCGGCGGCTCCCACCCGGCCCTGCTGACCGACTTCGGCGTCGCGAAGCTCATCGACTCCCCCAAGCGGACCCGCGCCACGAAGATCATCGGTACGCCGGACTACCTGGCTCCGGAGATCGTCGAGGGCCTGCCGCCGCGCGCCTCGGTGGACATCTACGCCCTCGCCACGGTCCTGTACGAGCTCCTGGCGGGCTTCACCCCGTTCGGCGGCGGGCACCCGGGGGCGGTCCTGCGCCGGCACGTCACCGAGACGGTCGTCCCGCTCCCCGGCATCCCCGAGGAGCTCTGGCAGCTGCTCGTCCAGTGCCTGGCGAAGGCGCCGGCGTCCCGGCTGCGGGCGTCCGAGCTGGCCGCGCGGCTGCGGGAGCAGCTGCCGACGCTGGCGGGGATGCCGCCGCTGGACGTCGACGAGCCGGAGACGGAGGCGCCGGAGGAGGCGGAGGCGCCGGTCGCCGCCGCGCCGGACGCCGAGGAGCAGCGGGTACGGCGGCGCGGGGCCGTCTCCCTGGTGCCGGGCGCGAAGCCGGACTCCAACCGGGACACGCACACGTCGATGCGGGTGCCGGGCCCCGACGAGCTGGCGGGCGGCGCCCGCGGGACGGCGCGGGTGCCGAGGCCGGCCGGGGCGCCGCGGCCGGGGTCGGCGCGGCACCGGGTGGCGGCGCGGCGGCGGCGGGTGACGTTCGCGGTGGCGGGGGTCGTGGTGGCGGCGGTGGTGGGGGTCGGCGCGTGGTTCGCGTCGGGCGGCGGGGACGACTCGGCTCCGCCGCGGGACACGCACAGCACGTCGACGCCGTGACCGGTCGCGTGCGGGCCGCGGCTCCGCCGGTCTGTCTCCCGCCCGCCCACCCGACGGTGGGCAGCGAGGTCGCTTTCGCGGGGCTGTGCCCCGGACCCCGTCGGGTCGGGTGCGGGCCATGGCTCCGCCGGTCTGTTTTCCGCCCGCCCCCCTGACTCGGTAGGCAGCGAAGTCGCCGCCGCGGGGCTGTGCCCCGGACCCCGTCGGGTCGCTTGCGGGCCGTGGCGCCGCCGGTCTGTTTTCCGCCCGCCCCCCTGACTCGGTAGGCAGCGAAGTCGCCGCCGCGGGGCTCTGCCCCGGGCCCCGAGGGGTTCAGGCGTCGGCCGTCGGCCATGCTCGGTTGGCGGAGCCGTTACGCTGGAGGCGTGGCAGTTGTCGATGTATCCGAAGAGCTCAAGTCCCTCTCCTCGACCATGGAGTCGATCGAGGCCGTTCTGGACCTCGGCAAGCTGAGGGCAGACATCGCCGTGCTCGAGGAGCAGGCGGCCGCGCCGTCCCTCTGGGACAACCCGGACGAGGCGCAGAAGATCACCAGCAAGCTCAGCCACCTGCAGGCCGAGGTCAGGAAGGCCGAAGCGCTGCGCGGGCGGATCGACGATCTTGCCGTGCTCTTCGAGATGGCCGAGGAGGAGGACGACCCGGACACCCGCGCCGAGGCCGAGTCCGAGCTGGCCGCCGTCCGCAAGGCGCTGGACGAGATGGAGGTCCGGACGCTGCTCAGCGGGGAGTACGACTCCCGGGAAGCGCTGGTGAACATCCGCGCGGAGGCCGGTGGTGTCGACGCCGCCGACTTCGCCGAGAAGCTGCAGCGCATGTACCTGCGCTGGGCCGAGCAGCACGGATACAAGACCGAGCTCATCGAGACGTCGTACGCCGAAGAGGCCGGCATCAAGTCGACCACCTTCGCCGTCCAGGTGCCGTACGCCTACGGCACCCTCTCCGTGGAGCAGGGCACGCACCGGCTCGTGCGCATCTCGCCGTACGACAACCAGGGACGCCGCCAGACCTCCTTCGCCGGCGTCGAGGTACTCCCCGTGGTCGAGCAGTCCGACCACGTCGAGATCGACGAGAGCGAGCTCCGGATCGACGTGTACCGGTCCTCCGGCCCCGGCGGCCAGGGCGTCAACACGACCGACTCCGCCGTGCGCATCACGCACCTCCCCACCGGCATCGTGGTCTCCTGCCAGAACGAGCGTTCGCAGATCCAGAACAAGGCCACCGCGATGAACGTCCTCCAGGCCAAGCTCCTGGAGCGGCGACGCCAGGAGGAGCAGGCCAAGATGGACGCCCTCAAGGGCGACGGCGGCAACTCCTGGGGCAACCAGATGCGCTCGTACGTCCTGCACCCGTACCAGATGGTCAAGGACCTGCGCACCGAGTACGAAGTCGGCAACCCCGAGGCCGTGTTCAACGGCGAGATCGACGGGTTCCTCGAGGCCGGAATTCGCTGGCGCAAGCAGCAGGAGAAGTAACTTTGTCGACTTGCCCGTGACGGGCCGACCGACCCTGAACTGCCGCCCCTGTGGCGGCAGTTCTCGTTTGGCGGCCTATTGTCTGGGTTTTACGTCACACTCACAGGTTTCAACTCCCGGCATTCCGCGCGCAACTGGACATCGCGCGCGCAACGCCCTTGACGTTGCTTTGAAAAATGGGAAGGGTGAAGCGTGGCATGCGTATCTCTGGGGCGCATGTGAACCGGGGGAGTCGGCAGCGTCCTTGCCACCCCCGTCGATCACGGCAGGCCCCATGCGCCCGCTCACTGACTATCAGCTACTGGGGGTAGCAACCAGATGACCAAGAAGACGCGGATCCGGGTCGCGCGGATAGCCGCCGGTGCCGTGATCGCCGCCGGTGCCTCGCTGACCGCGGCCGGCGCGGCCTCCGCCCTCTCCCTCGGCGTCAGCGCCGACGAGACCGGCGTCTCGGCCAACGTCAACCTCGACGACCCGTCGGAGACCCCGACGGGCGACCCGAGCGAGATCCCGACCGCCCCGGCCAGCAGCGAGCCGGCCTCCACCCCGCCCGCGAGCCAGGATCCCTCCGAGTCCAGCGAGCCGACGGACGAGCCCACCCAGCCGACCGAGGAGCCCACCGAGCCCTCGGACGAGCCCACCACGGACGCTCCGTCCGACGGCAGCACCAGCGGCAGCGGCACCGGCAGCCACGGCGGCGGCAACAACACCGGCACCGACGGCAACTCCGGCACCTCCGCGCAGGAGGCGGGCACCTCCGCCCTCACCGACACCGGCTCGTCGAACACCCAGGCCCAGGGCGGCGGCGACCAGCTCGCCGAGACCGGTGCCGGGCAGACGGCCTTCCTCGTCATCGGTGCCGCCACGATGATCGCCGGCGGCATCGGCTTCCGCGTCCTGCCGCGTCTCATGGGCGGCCGCGGCGGCGCAGCGGCCTGACGGTAGGCGACCGCTCACGGAGCGTACGCGCACCGCATGGCGAGGGGCCCGGAGCAACCGCTCCGGGCCCTTGCCTCGCCTGTGTGAGTTTCGTTACGCGGTCTGGTGCGCCGCCAGCAGCGCAACCGCGGCGATCAGCACCGCCAGCAGCCCGATCAGCGCCATCGGGTTCAGGCCACCGAGGAAACTCTCCTGCTGAAGACGCTCGCGGTTGGCCCGGCACACGGGGCACCGGCCCTCGCTCACGGGCGCCGCGCAGTTCGCGCACACCAACCGGTCGTACGTCATGCGCTCGCCCTCCTTGCACCGGTCATCGTCTGCACAACGCTCCGCGGAACGAGAACGTTCCCCTCCACTGTGCCAGGTTCCCCGGGAAAGAGCGCGGCCGTCCGCGGAGCTCGCCCGGCGCTCGGGGGCACTCCGTGCGGACCGCCCAGGAACAAAACCGCACAAGCCTCACCCAACCGTGACCGGCGCCTGCGCTTCCTCACCGGACTCGCGTATGGTCACGCTCATCTACCCCCGGCGACCCGTGGTGCATCCGTGATCCGATTCGACAATGTCTCCAAGGTCTACCCCAAGCAGAGCCGCCCCGCACTCAGGGATGTGTCCCTGGAAGTGGAGAAGGGCGAGTTCGTCTTCCTCGTGGGGTCCTCAGGCTCCGGAAAGTCCACCTTCCTGCGGCTGATCCTCCGCGAGGAGCGGTGCAGCCACGGTCAGGTGCACGTCCTCGGCAAGGACCTCGCCCGGCTGTCCAACTGGAAGGTGCCGCAGATGCGCCGCCAGCTCGGGACGGTCTTCCAGGACTTCCGCCTGCTGCCCAACAAGACGGTCGCCGAGAACGTGGCCTTCGCCCAGGAGGTCATCGGCAAGTCCAAGGGCGAGATCCGCAAGTCCGTGCCCCAGGTGCTCGACCTCGTCGGGCTCGGCGGCAAGGAGGACCGCAGGCCCGGTGAGCTGTCCGGCGGTGAGCAGCAGCGCGTGGCCATCGCGCGCGCCTTCGTGAACCGGCCCAAGCTGCTGATCGCGGACGAGCCCACCGGCAACCTCGACCCTCAGACCTCGGTCGGCATCATGAAGCTGCTGGACCGCATCAACCGGACCGGCACCACCGTGATCATGGCCACCCACGACCAGAACATCGTGGACCAGATGCGCAAGCGTGTCATCGAGCTGGAGAAGGGCCGCCTCGTCCGGGACCAGACCCGAGGCGTCTACGGCTACCAGCACTGACCGCGCCCGTCCACGGAAAGGCATAACCCGACGCCATGCGCGCCTCGTTCGTACTGTCGGAGATCGGAGTCGGTCTCCGCCGCAATCTGACGATGACCTTCGCGGTCATCGTCTCGGTCGCCCTGTCCCTGGCGCTCTTCGGTGGCTCGCTCCTGATGAGCGACCAGGTCAACACCATGAAGGGCTACTGGTACGACAAGGTCAACGTCTCGATCTTCCTCTGCAACAAGAGCGACGCCGAGTCCGACCCCCACTGCGCCAAGGGCGCGGTGACCGAGGACCAGAAGAAGCAGATCCAGTCCGACCTGTCCAAGATGTCGGTGGTCGAGAAGGTCACCTACGAGTCGCAGGACGAGGCGTACAAGCACTACAAGGAGCAGTTCGGCGACTCGCCGCTCGCCGACTCCCTCACGCCGGACCAGATGCAGGAGTCGTACCGGATCAAGCTCAAGGACCCGGAGAAGTACCAGGTCGTCGCGACCGCCTTCGACGGCCGGGACGGGGTCCAGTCGGTGCAGGACCAGAAGGGCATCCTCGACAACCTCTTCGGCCTGCTCAACGGCATGAACTGGGCGGCCCGCATGGTCATGGCCCTGATGCTGGTGGTCGCCCTGATGCTGATCGTCAACACGGTGCGCGTCTCCGCGTTCAGCCGTAGGCGCGAGACCGGCATCATGCGTCTGGTCGGCGCCTCCGGCTTCTACATCCAGGCCCCGTTCATCGCGGAGGCCGCCGTCGCCGGCCTGATCGGCGGCACGGTCGCCTGCGGATTCCTGGTGATCGCCCGCTACTTCATCATCGACCACGGCCTGGACCTGTCCCACAAGCTCAACCTGATCAACTTCATCGGCTGGGACGCCGTGTTGACCAAGCTCCCCCTCATCCTCGCAACGAGCCTTCTGATGCCCGCCCTTGCGGCGTTCTTCGCGCTGCGCAAGTACCTGAAGGTGTGACGCATGCCAAGAGGGCCGTACGGGCAACAGCCCGTGCGGCCCTCTTGCGTTGTCCTAGACTCACCCGCATGTCAGGCCGAGAGCTGTTCTGTCAGCCCCGCCGGGTTCGCCGGGGGGCGGCTCTGACGTTGGTTTTCGCCGGGCTGTTGGTGACCGGGGCGGCCACCGGGGCGTTCCCCGACCCGGGGCAGCCGGACCGGAAGTCGCCCACCGGAGCCGCTCGGGCGGGCGCCGCGCACGAGGACGTCGCGAAGGCCGCCGCCGAGGCGATGGCCGACGGCACCTCCCCCATGGAGGCGGCGGAACGCGCGGTCAGCCGCAGCGGGGACCGGTGGGCCGCGGTCTACTCCGAGGGCGAGTACCAGGAGTTCGAGGAAGCGCTCGACGGCCAGTACACGGGCGTGGGGCTGTGGGCCCGGCGCACGGCGGACGGGCGGATCGAGGTGAGCCGGGTCCAGGCCGGGTCGCCCGCGGCCCTCGCGGGGATCAGGAAGGGCGACCGGCTGCGGAGCGTCGACGGCGAGGACGTCGACGGGCGGCCCGTCACCGACGTCGTCTCGTTACTGCGGGGTGACGCCACCGACGCCCGCGCCGGTACGACCGTCACCCTCGGCCTCCGACGAGGCACGCGCGTATGGCGCGAGACCGTGCGCCGGGCGCTGCTGTCCACCGACTCGGTGAGCGTGCGGAAGCTGGCCGCGGGCATCACCGTCATCAGGATCTCCGCCTTCACCAAGGGCTCCGGTGACCTCGTGCGCACCGCCGTCCGGCAGGCCCCGGCCGGCGCCGGGATCATCCTCGACCTGCGCGGCAACTCCGGCGGACTGGTCGGCGAGGCCGTCACCGCCGCCTCCGCCTTCCTCGACGGCGGTCTGGTCGCCACCTACGACGTCGACGGCGTCCAGCGCGCCCTGCACGCCGAGCCCGGCGGCGACACCGCCAGACCCCTGGTCGCCCTGGTCGACGGCGGCACGATGAGCGCGGCCGAGATGCTCACCGGCGCCCTCCAGGACCGCGGCCGCGCGGTCGTCCTCGGCACCCGCACCTTCGGCAAGGGCTCCATCCAGATGCCCACCCGCCTCCCCGACGGCTCGGTCGTCGAACTCACCGTCGGCCACTACCGCACCCCCTCCGGCCATGTCGTCGACGGCCGGGGCATCACCCCCGACCTCGACGTGTCCGCCGGGGCGCTGGAGCGGGCGGAGACGGTCCTCAGCGGCCTCGGCGACCCGTCCTAGACCTCGGCGCCCCGTCGCGGACCTGGCCGGCGCCCGCTAATCCGCTTCCCCCGCACCCCGTCCGTAGTGCGAAAATGGAGAGCACTATGGCCAAGGGAATGTACGTACCGAAAGAGTCCCAGCAGAAGCAGCAGGGGACGGCCGCCAAAGCCAGGGACGGCGAGAAGGGCGGCAAGCGCAAGATCGTCGCGCAGAACAAGAAGGCGCGGCACGACTACGCGATCATCGACACCTACGAGGCCGGCCTGGTGCTGTCCGGCACCGAGGTGAAGTCGCTGCGCCAGGGCCGGGCCTCGCTGGTCGACGGCTTCGTGCAGATCGACGGGAACGAGGCGTGGCTGCACAACGCCCACATCCCCGAGTACAGCCAGGGCACCTGGACCAACCACTCGGTGCGCCGCAAGCGCAAGCTGCTGCTGCACCGGGAGGAGATCGACAAGCTGGAGGTCAAGGCCCAGGAGACCGGTCACACGATCGTGCCCCTTGCCCTCTACTTCAAGGACGGCCGCGCCAAGGCGGAGATCGCGCTGGCCCGGGGCAAGAAGGAGTACGACAAGCGGCAGACCCTGCGGGAGCAGCAGGACCGCCGGGAGAGCGACCGCGCGATCGCGGCGGCGAAGCGGCGGCAGCGGGGCGCGTAGGGCGCGGGAATGCAGTGGCATCGGCGGGCGTTGGTCACGTACGATGGCACCAACACCCGGGGAAGCCTGGGTGGGCAGATTGAGCTGTTTTTTAATTAAATACAGCGACATGGGGATGATCGGTTTCGACAGCGGCTGTCGAAGCAGGGGAAGCGTGTCGAGAAAGCGGCCATGATCTCGTAAACCACAGGCCGAAAAAAATAATCGCCAATTCCAAGAGCGATTCTCCCGAGCTCTTCGCTCTCGCTGCCTGATCAGGTAGTGATCGAATAGCTCCTTGATGGGAGTGTCAGCCCGGGGCTGTTCCCGACCCGGATCCTGGCATCAGCTAGGGGACTAAACCTTGATCCCGGTCACGGGGTGAAGAGGGAAACCAAACAGTGACTGGGCCCGTCGGCGACTTGTTCGCGTGATCGCCGGGGCCGAGAAAATCACAGCGAACTGCACACGGAGAAGCCCTGGTTCCGCACCGTTGGACGCGGGTTCGATTCCCGCCATCTCCACAATCTCCATGTTGCGAGGGCCCGGCGGTCACAGACCACCGGGCCCTCGTCGTGTCCGAGGGGCCGCGGAGCAGCCATGTGAAGAATGATCCCGGCCAGTCAAAAACCTTCACAGGTATCGCACGGGTCTTGGTGCGTTCCAGACCCGGGCTTGTCATGCCCCTACGCGAAAAGCTGGCCGTCTCAGCCGACTCGTCCCGTCCGCGCCGCGATGACGCCGAACGGGAGACCACCTATGCACGGCTGGAAGGTGTGGGCGGGCAGTTGACCGAACGTGTCGCCCGCGAACTCGGCCCGGGCAGGATGGTGACCTATGGAGGGATCGGTTAGCCGGGTGCCGGAACATGACGAGCCGTACTACGTGATGTACGACACGGACTTCGGACTCAGTGGACTCGCGGGGGAGCTGTCCGCCATGCCCGTGCCGTACGAGGATCCGCAGATCGGGCGGGACGCCCGGCGGCTGCTGGAAACCTCGCTGCCGGACGACACCCTCCGCACGCTGTGGCTCGCCGCTACCGGCGGGCGGTTCGATCCGGCGGACCACGGCACGGGCACACGTGACTGGCTGCGCCGGACCTCGGAGGAGTGTCCACCGCCGGAGCGCAGGACGTCCCCGACGTCTACCAAGTACCTGAGCACCATCCCGTCGGGCTTCCCGCCCCACCCGGCCAAGCCGGAGGAGGAGGTGCGTGACGCGGTCCTGGCGGAGATAAGGGCGACGGAAGCCGAGCCGAGCGGGGCGGCCCTGCCACCGGACGCCATCCCGGCATTGCGGCAGGCCGTCGCCCAGGCCGGCGCCGACCTCGGGTTCCGGCTGTTCCTGCGGACGCTGAAGGCATACGCGGTCGAGGTCGGCAGGGAGCAGTACGACCGGTTCCTCGCCCTCAGCGACCGCTTCGAGTACCCCTACGCCGTCATCCGCGACGAGCTGAACGTCGCCTGGCCGCCTGTCGACACGACACGGCGCGAGACTGATGGGGACTTCGGCCTCTCAGAGCTCACGGAACGGTTCGCCGGGGAGTGGCACGAGGCGACGGCAGAAGAGGTCGTGCGGCAGGCCGCAGCCTGCGACCACGTCCGGCAGGCGCCGGGCACCGCCGCGGCCGTCCTGCTGGAGGACTCCTTGCGGCTGCTCGAATCCCCCCTGTCAGCCGACATGCTCACAACCCTCTGGCTGGCCGCGTCGGACGGCGGTTACGCCATCGACCGCCTCGGCATCGACGTACGGCACTGGCTCGGTCAGATCGCCGAGGTCTGCCGCGAGCGGCTACGGGACGCCGCCCCCGCCGGACGCCCCGTCCCGCCGCCGTCGGTGCGGGTCGACCTCGCGGAACCGGTCCTGCGGGAACTCGCGGAAGTCCCGCCCGGGCACCCGATTGCGGGTAGCGCCGTGTTGGAGGCGCTGGCGCAGGTCGTCTCACAGGTGGACCCCGATCTCGGCTTCCGGCTGTTTCTCCGCGTTCTGCAGGTGCTGTTCGTGCCGCTCAAGGCGGAGCAGTACGCCCGCTACGAGGCGATCGGTGAGCGGCTCGGGTACGGCGAGTTCCATGTGAGCAACGTGGAGTTCCTGGCTCAATAGAGCGGGAGCTCGGCGGGCCCTGGCCGACGTTCCCCGTCGGCCATCACCGGCGGACCCGGTCCTCGCTGAGATGGCAGCGGATCGGTGCGTGCCGGACGAGGGCAGGCGCCACCTGGTGGACGCCGTCAAGTTCATGGTCGAACAGGACCAGTCGGCGGATCCGGTTCCAAACCGACGGCGCGCCGCTCCGGTTTGGCTCCCGCAGCGGGACGCCGTTTCGCGGGTGCCGTCACCGTGCCTCGCGCGGCGCCGTGCTCGCCCGTTCCGTCAGCCGGGGCGGGAGCAGCGTCGCCTCCGGCACGTCCGGGTCGCCGGCGAGCTTGCGCATCAGCAACTCCGCCGCCCGCTCCCCGAGTTCCGCGGCCGGCAGGGCGACCGAGGTGACCGGGACGCGCAGCCCCGCCGCCAGTTCGTCCGGACAGATCGCGGTGATCGACAGGTCGGCGGGGACGCGGAGGCCGAGGTGCTCGAAGGCGTCGATCAGGGGCTCCAGGACCGCCTCGTTGTGGACGACGACACCCGTCAACGCCGGTTGCGCACGGAGCAGTTGCTCCGCGACCCGGCGCGCCCCCGCCGGTGTCGCCTCGCACGGGTGGACGGCGGACGCCATCCCGTTGCGGTCCGCCGCAGCCGTGAAGCCCTGGACCACCCGCTGGGCGAACGCGGTCTCCCGGAGGTACACCTCCGGCGGCGAGCCGACCAGCGCGACCACCCGGTGCCCCAGCCCCGCCAGCCGCTCCACGCACAACTCGCCGGCCGCCCTGAAGTCCAGGTCGACACAGGTCAGGCCCTCGGCGGCGGCCGGGAAGCCGATCAGCACCGACGGCCGTTCCAGGGTGCGCAGGAGCGGCAGGCGCGGGTCGTGCAGCTGGACGTCCATCACGATCAGGGCGTCGACCAGTGCCGTGTCCGCGACCCGGTGCAGGCCCTCCTCGCCCTCCTCCTGGGTGAGGAGCAGTACGTCGTGGTCGTAGCGGCGGGCCGTCGTCACCACCGACACCGCGAACTGCATCACCACCGGGACGTGGATGCCGGTGCGCAGCGGGATCACCAGGGCGAGGACGTTGGAGCGGCTGCTGGCCAGGGCGCGGGCGCCGGCGTGCGGGCGGTAGCCCAGTTCGCGGATGGCCGCCTCCACACGGCGCCGGGTCTCGTCCGAGATCGGGCGCTTGCCGCTGAGCGCGTAGGACACGGTGCTGGGGGAGACCCCGGCGTGCCGGGCCACGTCGGTGATCTTCACCATCAGCGCAGCTCCAGGGAGAGGAACCCGGTGCCGACCGCGGCCCGCGCCGTCCGCTCCCCGGCCGCCAGCGCCCAGGGCGCCGCCGGATCACTGCACGAGGCGCGCAGGGTGTCCCCCTCCCGTACGACGGTGAAGGTGACGTCCCCGACCGGCACGGTGACCTGCGCGCCGCGCTCCAGGGCGTAGGCCCGCAGGGTCACCCCGTCGGCGTGGTCGTAGTCGGGGCGGTCGGCCACCGCGCCGACCGGGATCACCGCACCCGGACGGACCAGGAGGGGGACGCTGAGGAAGTCGTGGCGCTCGCGGACCCAGCCGGGGCCGGTCACCGTCCGGCCGGTCAGGAAGTGGGTCCAGGTGCCGCGCGGACAGTAATATGTCACATACCCCTCGTCGCCGAAGACCGGCGCCACCAGCAGATCCGCCCCCAGCATGTACTGCCGCTCCAGATGCGCACACCCCGGATCGTCCGGGAACTCCAGCACCATCGCCCGCATCACCGGCACCCCCTCCGCCGAGGCGGTGCGCGCGGCCTCGTACAGGTAGGGCATCAGGCTCAGCTTCAGCCGGGTGAAGTGCCGCAGCACGTCCACCGACTCCTCGTCGAACAGCCACGGCACCCGGTACGACGACGACCCGTGCAGCCTGCTGTGCGAGGACAGCAGCCCGAAGGCCAGCCACCGCTTGAACAGCGCCGGGGTCGGGGTGCCCTCGAAGCCGCCGATGTCGTGGCTCCAGAACCCGAAGCCGGACAGGCCCAGCGAGAGGCCGCCGCGCAGCGACTCGGCCATCGACTCGTAGGTCGCCTCGCAGTCCCCGCCCCAGTGCACGGGGAACTTCTGGCTCCCGGTCGTCGCCGACCGCGCGAACACCACCGCCTCGCCCTCACCCCGGTGCTTGCGCAGCACCTCGAAGACGGTCCGGTTGTAGAGGTAGGTGTAGTAGTTGTGCATCCGCTCCGGGTCCGAGCCGTCGGACCAGGCCACGTCCACCGGGACGCGCTCCCCGAAGTCGGTCTTGAAGCAGTCGACCCCCTGGGCGAGCAGCGCCTCCAGCTTGGCCGCGTACCAGTCACGCGCCGCCGGGGACGTGAAGTCCACCAGCGCCATCCCCGGCTGCCACAGGTCCCACTGCCACACGCTCCCGTCCGGTCGCCGCAGCAGGTGCCCCAGCTCCTTCCCCTCGGCGAACAGCGGCGACCGTTGCGCGATGTACGGGTTGATCCAGACGGACACCCGCAGTCCGCGTTCGTGCAGCCGCCCCAGCATCCCCTCCGGGTCCGGGAAGACCCGCGGGTCCCAGCGGAAGTCGCACCAGTTGAACTCCCGCATCCAGAAGCAGTCGAAGTGGAAGACGGACAGCGGCAGTTCGCGCTCCCGCATGCCCTCGATGAAGGACGTGACCGTCTTCTCGTCGTACGAGGTGGTGAAGGACGTGGAGAGCCACAGCCCGAAGGACCAGGCGGGCGGCAGCGCCGGGCGGCCGGTCAGGGCCGTGTACGTGCGGAGAATGTCCTTCGGGGTCGGGCCGTGGATGACGTAGTACGTCAACTGCTGCGACTCCACGCTGAACTGGACCCTGGACACCGCCTCGGAGCCGACTTCGAAGGACACCTTCCCCGGGTGGTCGACGAAGACGCCGTAGCCCGCGTCCGTGAGGTAGAACGGCGCGTTCTTGTAGGCCTGTTCGGTGGCGGTGCCGCCGTCGGCGTTCCAGACGTCGACGACCTGGCCGTTCTTGACCAGCGGGCCGAAGCGTTCCCCGAGGCCGTAGACCGAGGTGCCGACCCCGAGGTTCAGCTGTTCCCGCAGGTAGTGGGCGCCCGTGGCGGTGTCCCGCATGATGCCCATGCCCTTGGGGCCGCTGGAGGTGAGCGTGCGGCCGCCGGCGAGGAAGTCCAGCCGCCAGGGGGCGGCCCGGCTCAGCCGCAGGGTCAGCGCGCCGGAGGTGAGGGTCGCGTACGCGTCGTCGTACGACACCTGGGACGCGACGTCGCCCCGCCGCAGCTCGAAGTGCGGACCGCGGGGCCGCTCGCCCTCGAAGTGGGTGAAGGTGACGCCGATGACGCCGGGCATCGGGGTGTGCGCGCTGATCGTCAGGACCGGTCCCCTCAGCAGGTCGCCGCGGTGGCGGATGGGCCGGGTCGGCGCGTGGATCTCCAGGGCGCCGTCCGAGGCCGTGACGTCGAGGACCTCGACCGGGTGGGCCGCGGTGACGCCCTCGCGCAGCAGCCAGTAGCCGTCGGTGAACTTCACGCGCGAACCTCCTATTTGACGGCTCCCACGGCGATCCCCCGGGTGAGCGTCCGCTGGAAGACGAGGAAGAAGACGAGGGCCGGGAGCACGCCGAGCAGGGCGGCCGCGTTGGTCATCGTGGCGTCCATCAGGCGCTGGCCCTGGAGGACGCCGAGGGCGACGGACACCGTCTGGTTGTCGTTGGAGATCAGCATGACCAGCGGCAGCAGGAACTCGTTCCAGGTCCAGATGAAGAAGAAGACCAGCAGCACGCCGAGGGTAGGGCGGCTCACCGGCACGACGATCCGGACCAGGATCTGCCACTTGGTCGCGCCGTCGATCCGGGCCGCCTCGACGATCTCGCGCGGGAACTGCCCGAGGACGGCGGAGAGGAGGTACGTCCCGAACGCCGACTGGATCACCGTGAACACGATGATCACGCTGAGCCGGGTGTCGTACAGACCGGCCTGCTTGCTCAGGTAGTACAGCGGGTAGACCAGCGCCTCCTGCGGCAGCAGGTTGGCGAGCACGAAGAACGCCAGCACCCAGGTGCGGAACCGGATCCGGCCGATGCCGATCGCGTAGGCGTTGAGGACGGAGAGGGCGGTGGCGAGCAGGGCCACCGAGCCGCTGATCAGGACCGAGTTGACCAGCTTCTGGCTGTAGTCGACGCGCTGCCAGAAGTCCTTCAGGCCGTCCAGGTACAGGCCGTGGGGGAGGCTCAGCGGGCCGTCTTGGGAGTACTCCGCCGGGGACTTGACCGCGTTGACCGCCACGATCAGGAACGGCACGACCATGAAGAGGGCGGCGAGGCAGAGGGCGAGGAGGACGGGGTAGCGGCGCAGGGCGGTCGGACGGGTCATACGGCCTCCGCCCGGTTCTGCAACTTCAGGCCGATCATCGCCAGCGCCAGGATGATCACCGTGAGGACGGTGGAGATCGCCGAGCCGTAGCCGACCTGGGTCTTCTCGAAGAACGTGGTGAAGGAGAAGTAGGAGGGGACGTCGGTGGCGCCGCCGGGGCCGCCCTTGGTCAGGACGTACACCGCGCCGAAGACCTTGAGCGCGGCGATCGTGCACCAGGTCAGGACGACGTACACCTCGGGGCGGAGCTGTGGCAGCGTGACGTGCCGGAAGCGGCGCCACCAGCCGGCGCCGTCCAGCTCGGCCGCCTCGTACAACTGGGGGTCGACCCGGCCCAGCCCGGCCATGAAGACGACCAGCGGGAAACCGATCTGCACCCAGACCAGCACGCCCATGACCGTGTAGAGGGCGAGGTCAGGGTCGCCGAGCCAGTCCTGTTGCCAGGAGCCGAGACCGACGGCCTTGAGCAGGGCGTTGAGGGAGCCGTTGTCCGGGGCCAGGATCCAGCTCCAGACGATGCCGGCGACCGCGACCGGCAGCACCTGGGGGAGGTAGAAGCAGGCGCGCAGCACGGCCGCGATCCGGGTGCCGAAGTGCTTGCCGACGTAGTCGAACAGGGCGGCGGCCAGGACCAGCCCGAGCGCGGTCGGGAGCGCGGCCATCGCCACGACCATGAAGAGGCTGTGCCGGAAGGACGCCCAGAACTCGGAGTCGTGCAGCAGCTCCCGGTAGTTGGCGAGCCCGGACCAGTGCGGGCTGCCCACCCCCTGCCAGTCGGTGAACCCGACGGCCGTGTTCATCAGGAACGGCACGACGACGACCGCGAGGAAGGCGAGGGCGCCGGGGAGCAGGAAGAGGGCGTACGAGTCCCGGCGCACCCTCACTTGGTGCCCTTGTCGTAGGCCGTCTGGAGGTTGCTCAGATAGGCGTCCGGTTTCTCGCTGCCGGTGATCAGCTTCTGGGTCTCGGAGACGAGGGTGTCGTAGAACCCGGCGACCGGCCAGTCCGGGTAGAAGGCGAGGCCGTCGCGCTTGCTGACGGTGTTGAAGTCGGCGATGAGCTGCTTCGACTTGGGGTCGGTGACGGCGCTCGCGTCCGCGGCGACCGGGACCCCGCCCTTGTTGCCGAGCAGGTTCTGGATCTTCTTCGACATGGTGATGTCGATGAAGTCGTAGGCGAGGTCCTTGTTCCTGGAGTTCTTCGGTACGACCCACAGGTTGCCGCCGGAGCCCAGGGTGAGGTTCGAGCCGGGCCACAGGAAGCTGCCCCAGTCGAACGTGGCCTCCGACTGGAAGCGGCCGTACCACCAGCTGCCGGAGAACAGGATGGGCGACTTGCCCTGGATGAACGAGACGCCCGCCTGCTCGGCCGTGGTCCCGCTGGACGTCTTGGCGATGTAGCCCTTCTTCACCCAGTCGGCGAAGGTGGCCGCCGCGTACGTCCAGGCCTGGTCGTGGAAGTCGACCTTGCCCTTGTACAGCTCGTAGGCGTCGACCCACGAGCGGTCGGCCTTCGAGAGCGCCAGCTGGTAGAGGTACTGCTGGGCCATGTACTCGGAACCGGCGTTCGCGAGCGGGGTGACCCCCTTCGCCACGAACGTGTCCATCGCCGCCGTCAGGTCGTCGAACGTCTTCGGCTCGGCGATCCCGTACTTCGCGAACAGGTCCTTGTTGTAGTAGACCATGGTGTACTCGGCGTAGTTGGGCACCCCGTACCACTTGCCCGAGCCCATCACGCCGTCGGCGTCGTACCGGCTGGTGGTGCGCACGCCCGCGCTGAGCTCCTTGTCCCAGCCGCGCCGGGCCGCCTCGGCGGTCAGGTCGGTGAGCAGCCCCTGCTTGGAGAGCAGCCCCGCCGTCGCGTTGCCCTTGTTGTACTCCATGATGTCGGGTGCGTCGGAGGAGTTCAGGACCATCGGGGCGGTCTTCTGGATCTGCTCGAAGCTCTTCTCCTCGTACTTCACCTTCACGCCCGGGTGGGTCGCCTCGAACTCCTTGATGGCCTCGTTCCAGGCCACCCCCATCGCGCTGGTCGGTCCCTCGTAGTGCCACAGCCTGAGCGTCTTCGCGTCGGACGTGCTGCCGCCCGAGCCGCCGCAGGAGACGAGGAGCAGCGATCCGGCGAGGATCGCCGCCGCGGTCGCGGTCCGCCTTCGTGCCGTCAACATCCAATGCCTCCGGGGGAGTCGGATGGATGGTGCTCGTCCCGCGTCGAATCGGTTCGATGCCGGACGTCGAAGCGCTTCGACGCAGGACGGTAGGTGCGGGCTGTGCAAGCGTCAATGGATGTGACAGGAATCGCGGGAAGCGATTCGACTGACGGCGCTGACGGCGTGCACGGCGAGGGCCACGACGGCCGCCGCGGCCGGGGTGGCGAAGGCGGCCGTCGGCGAGACGTGGTCCGCCGCCCAGCCGCCGAGCGCAGAGCCGCAGGCGATGCCGGTCAGCAGGGCGGTGACCACCAGGCTCATCCCCTCGTTGAGGCGGCCCTCGGGGGCCCGGTCCTGGACCAGGGTCATCGCGGTCACCATCGTCGGGGCGGTCGCCATGCCGGCCGCGAGCAGGGCGGGGGCGAGCGCCCAGAGGCTGTCGAGCGTGCGGGCGGCGAGGAGGGGGAGGGACATCAGGACCGCCATCGACAACAGGCAGAGGGTGAGCCTGCGTTCGGCCGGTCCGGCCGGTCTCGACGCCCCGTACAGCAGGCCCGCCGCACAGGAGCCGGCGGCCTGGAGGGCGAGCACGGCACCGGCGGCCGAGCGGTGGCCCTGGGCGTCGGCGTAGGCGATGGTGACGACCTCCATCGAGCCGAACACCGCGCCCGTCGCCACGAAGCAGACCAGGAGGGTGCCGAGGCGCAGCGGTGTCCGTGCGGTGGCCGACCCGGCCCGGGGCGGCGGCTCGGTGGCCCGCTGGGCGGTGAACAGCAGCGCACCGGTGAGCAGCAGCACCGCGCCGACCAGGGTGCCGGCCTCCGGGAAGAACGTGCCGGTCAGGAAGGAGGCGAGGACCGGACCCAGCATGAAGCACAGCTCGTCGGCGGCCTGTTCGAACGAGTTCGCGGTGTGCAGGGCGGCCGTGTCGTCGCGCAGCAGGTGGGCCCAGCGGGCGCGGCACATGCCGCCGAGGTTGGGGGTGGTGGCGGTGGCCGCGTAGGCGGCGAACAGGGTCCAGTCCGGGGCGCCGTAGCGGACGCAGAGCAGCAGGGTGAGGCTGCCGAGCACGGCGATGACGGTCGCGGGTATCGCCACCCGGGCCTGCCCGTGCCGGTCGACGAGCCGGGCGATCCAGGGCCCGGCCAGCCCGGTGGCGGCGAGGCCGGTCGCGGTGACGGCACCGGCCAGGGCGTACGAGCCGCGCGACCCGGCGATCATCACGACCGCGCTCACGCTGAACATGCCCATCGGGAGGCGGGCCAGCAGGTTCCCGGCGGTGAAGGCCCGGGTGCCGGGGAGGGCGAAGAGGCGGCGGTAGGGGCCGGGCGGGCGGGGGCGGGGGCGGCCGTCGAACCGGGTGCGGGATCGGCCGTCGAACCGGGGGCTGAAGTCGACGGTGACGAGGGAGTCGGCGGTGACGGTGTGGGCGGTGGCGGCGGTGCGGGCGGTGTGGGCGGTGGGGGCGGTGTGGGCGGTGGCGGCGGTGGCGGCGGTGGCGGCGGTGGCGGCGGTGCCGGCGGTGGGGGCGGTGCCCGCGGTCCCGGCGGTGCGGTTGGCCCGGTCGGCGTGGTCGGCCCGGTCGCGGTCGGTGTGGTCGGCCCGGTCGGTGTGGACGGTTCGGTCGCGGTCGATGTGGACGGCCTCGCGTGGGTCCGGCGGAGTCGGTTGCGGCATGGACACCACCGTCGCCCCGGGCGATCAAGGGGTCCAACACCTGCTGGGCGCCGATTCACGCACCTGTGTTGTAAGTTCGCGTGATGCCAGCGCCCGCCTCGCCCGCCCACATCGAACCCCGTCTGCTGCGCGTCTTCGTGACCGTCGCCGAGGAGCTCCACTTCACCCGCGCCGCCGCCCGGCTGTACGTCGCCCAGCAGGCGCTCAGCCGTGACGTACGGCGGCTGGAGCGGGAGCTGGGCGCCGAGCTGTTCCTCCGCAGCACCCGGCAGGTCAGCCTCACCGCCGACGGTGCCCGGCTGCTCCCGTACGCCCGCCGGGTGCTGGCCGCCCAGGACGCCCTGCTCGCCGCGTTCGGGCAGGCCCGGCCGCTGCTCGTGGACCTCAACTCCCCAGGCCTGGAAACCGCCCGCCGCGTCCTGCACCGCGCCCGCGAACTCGCCCCCGACTGCGAACTGATGGCCCGCTACGAGAGCGGGCTCACCGGAGCGGCGGCCGAACTCCTCGCCGGGCGGCTCGACGCCTCCTTCGGACGGTTCGCGGGACTGGACCCGGCGCTGCGCTCCGGACTCGAACACCAGCCCGTGCGGTTCGAACCCATGGCCGTAATTCTCCCCTCGGATCACCGGCTCGCGGCCCTGGAAGCGGTGCCGCTGGCCGCGCTCGCGGGCGAGACGGTGTACGCCGGCGCCGGGAACGAACGCACCCTGGAATGGACCGACCTGGCCTTTCACCTCTTCGAGGGGCGCGGCACCGCGGTCGCGCCGCCGCTGCCGCTGGCCGTCGGGGAGGAGGAGTTCCAGCGAGTCATGGCCAAGGACCGGTACCCCATCCTCGCGGTAGTGGGATTTCCGGCCATACCTGGGAGCGTGTCGCGGCCACTGGTCGATCCGGTCCCGCTGTCGCCCGTGTCGCTCGTATGGCGAAAGGGGCTGGTCCATCCGGGAGTCGACGCGTTGCGGCGGGCGGCCGCCGAGATCGGCCGGGCGGAGGGCTGGCTTCGGCGACCGGTCGACGGATGGATTCCGGCCAGTGATCAAGAGGTGATGTACGACCACAAATGACACATCGGGAACGCGGATCTCCCCCGTGCGCTAGCTTCATGGGCCCGAGCGCGGAGAGCCGCAAGGGGGCGCTCGGAGCGGGTGGGGGCCCGTTCCGTTGACGTGTGCTCGGGTTCGTCAGTGCGCCCGGAACAGTCCCGTGAGGGGATGCACGCGCGTGACGAGCTGGCGAGAAGAGACCCAACCCGAAATGCCGCAGGTGGCCCTGGACGCCCGGGATGTGCCGGTGACGGGCGAGGACGGGGCGGCGGCAACTGCTGCGGGCGACGGCGGGGTGACGGCGGGCGGTGTGGACGCTGGTGGTGTGGGGACGGGCGTGGCGGGCGCCGACGGGGGCGGGGCGGCGGGAGCAGCGGGAGCCACCGGGGCGACCGAGGTGCTGCGGGCCGGGTCGTTACGAAACCCGTGGAGCGTGGTCGAGCCGCCGATCCCGGTGTTTCTGCGCGACCGGGCCCCAGGCCCCGTCCACGACCCCGACGAGGTGACCGTCCGGAACGACGCCGGTTCCGTAGGAATACGGCGGACCGGGCCGACCGGGTCGACCGTGCCGAGCGGGTCGACCGCGCCGACGCGGTCCGCCGCGGCGGGAGCCTCCGGGGCCCGCGGTTCTTCCGGGCCCCTCGGATCTTCCGGACCCCCCGGTCCTGCCGAGGACTCAAGCGCTCCCGACGCCCCCGCCCCCGCCCCCGCTCCCGTGCCCGTCCCCGTCCTCGTCGATGAGTCGGGGCGGCGCAGCCGCCGGCTCCGCAGGCTCGGGATGGCCGTCGGCCTCGCCTGTGCGGTGTACGCGGTCGTCATCGTCGTCACCTTGCTGTCGGGGAGTTCTGACGCGCCCTGGCTGCCGGTGCCGGGACAGAACGCCGACAGGCCCGTCGGCAAGGTCGACGACTCGCCGCGGCCCGCACGCTCGCCCCGGTCCTCGGGCGACGGCGCCCCGGTGGCCGGCCCGGCCGTGAGCGGCGGTACGACCCCGTCGGGCGGCGCCTCCTCCCGCGCGTCCGGTACCGGAAAGACAACCGCGCGGCCGAGCGCGTCGGCCTCCGCACGGCCGACCTCGTCCTCCGGGGTGACGGTCACCTCGCCGACGCCGGGATCGCCGTCCGCCTCCGCCGAGCCGTCCACGGTGCCGCCCACCTCCGACGCGCCCTCCTCTCCCGCCTCGTCGCCGCCGCCGGTCTCACCCAGCGCGTCGGCCGCCCCCACCTGAGGCCCGGTCGCTCAGGGTGCCCCCTGGCACTAGTGCCATTCCTCGGGATCGAGCGCGGCCCCTACGAACCCGTCCCCGGTGGTGACGGTGAGGCCGGGTTGCTCGACGCGCGCAGCGATCTTCGCGCCGTCGAAATCCCTGAATGCCAGGACGAAGTGTTCGGCGACGGGGGGTCGGTCCAGGGGGTCGCCGTCGAGGTCCACGGCCGAGTTCGCGCGGTCGGCGCCCTGGCAGAGAACCGATACGAGCAGCGGGAAGTGCCCCGTCCGCAGCAGTAGATCAGCGTCGTGCACCACGCCCACGATCCCCGCCCCGCCTCCCGTGACCTCGCCGCACAGGTCGTCCAGACAGTCGACCAGGGCGTCCCAGTTCCGGCCGAAGTAGCCGGGGAAGCGGAGGGTGTCCGCGAAGGTGCGGAAGACGCCCTGTTCGGTCATCAGCTCACCGGCGTCGAAGTGGTGGACACGGGCGCCTTTCGCTGTCAGCTCCGACAGTTGTCGTCGGATCCTGGTGGACTCCTCCGGGACAAGGAGAACCCAGGGCTGGGAGGTGCCGTCACTCACCGGAGTTCACCTGAGGCAGCTGTGTCATGAACTCCCCGAACTCGGCCAGGGACTTCTCCAAGTCCTCTCGCCCTGCGTCGTCCTCGGGCAGGAGGGGAAGCCGGGGTCCCGCGAAACGCTCGGCCGCCGTGTACACGGCGCTCGCGAGGTCCTCAGCGGACGAGCGGTCGATGACCATACCGTCGTGGAGGGTCTCGATCGAGCCGTCCTTTCGGCGCCGGAACGTCAGCGAGAATGACGAGTCGATGGCGGCCGTGGTGAAGGTCCGGGCCCGGCCCGACAGGAAACGGCACAGTCCGTCCAAGAGGAGAGACAGCGAGAGATAGATCATCATCGCCTGGTCCGGGGTGCGGTCCCGCGAGCTCGCCGCTCCCCGGTCGCCCCGGACGTCCATGTGCCCCAGGTCGAATCCCGACGGCGGGGGTGCCACGTTCTCGGCCACGGAGAACTCGAAACTGAGCGTCGGCCGGGAAAGGGCGGTGCCCTCTCCCCACTGGAACATGTACTCGCCCCGCCCGGCATCGAAGGCCACCCGCAGTCCGCGGTCCGGGAGGCCGAACTGCTGCCTGACCCAGCCGTCCATGGCCAGGGCCGCGACTTCCGGCCGGTAGTGGGCGGGCGGGAACGTGAACGACGTGACTCTGACGGTCAGGCCCTCCGGGTGCAGTGACAGCAGGGCGGACGCGTGCGCGGCCAGGCCGTGGGCCAGCCAGTGGACGTCCCGCCAGTGCGCTCCCGCGGGCGGGATCAGGCGCACCTGCCGGTCGATCTGCAGGAAGAAGCCGTCCTCTTCGCCCGGGAACATGTGCCCCGCCGTCAGATCGGCGGCAAGCCCGCCGAGCGGGTTACGGAAGCGGTACGCGAAGGTGCTGGTCTCCGTCGCGTGTCCCTCTCCGGGCACGGTTGCCGCGAGGAGCTGCCGCAGACGTCGTACCTCTTTCACGAGCCGAGGTACGGCGTCCCGTGCCATCGCGATGAAGGCCGCGTTCTCGTCCCAGCGTTCGTCGGCGCAGTCCACGTAGCGTGGCTCCTGCACCAGGGTCGCCGCGATCAGCTCCCCGTGGTCGAAGCGGGGCCACCGCTCCCCGCGTCCGGTGTCCGCCACCGTGCTGACGGCGAGCAGGTTCATGGCATGGCGGTCGTCCAGGTGCCTGACGAACCAGGGTCCTGGCGTGGCCACGGCGCACATGGCCTCTATCTCGTCGAGATCGGGTACCGGCGCGTGGCCCTCGCCATCCGGCGGATGCTGTCGGCTCACGATCCGCCCAGCATCCGATCCTCGTCGAAGCCGAGCTCGTCCTCGATGCCCAGTTCCTCCGCGGCGTGCCAGCGCAGGGGGTCAGGCCAGGCCGCGGGATCACCGGTGGCGATGCTGCGCAGGAATCCGACGGCTTCTGGGGTGCCGATCTCGCCCAGGGTCTGAAGGGCCTTGATGCAGAAGGTGAAGTAAGGACCGTCGGTTGACTTCCGTTCCCGTACCAGGGCGGCGACCGGCTCGACTCCCTCCGGGGCCCGCAGCTCTCCGAGCAGGTCGACCAGGTCCTCGGCGTTCACGCCTACGGGCCTTGAGAGCAGCACCGCGGCCAGGATCGGTCCGAGCCCTTCGGGGTGGAGGTGCAGCGCCAGCGACGCGAGTCGTTCGAAGCGGCGCCAGTCCCCCTCGGCAGAGGTGATCCGCAACCAGTCGAGGATGCGCTGCCGCGCCGCAGGCACCGCGGCCGCGGTGTCCTCGGCCCGCTGGGCGCTGATGTATCCGCCGGTGACGAGGGAGTCCACCCGCTCCAGGTTGGTCATCATCGTCACTCCTGTGGTTCTATCCGGGGCGTCAGGGGTCGTTTGCGGGTCGTCCGACCGTCGGGCGGCATGCCACTCGATCAGTTGCCTCCCGTGTACGTCTCGAGCAAGGCGGTCAGGCGCCGAGCGTCCAGTAGGGCGAGTCCGTCGGAGGCGCGGGGCGGACGCGCAGGGCGGACATGTCGAAGCCCTCGTCGTCGTCATCGTCACCGGTCGGCAGGCGTCCGGACTCGTTCGGGTAGTAGTTCAGGCCGTACGACCAGTACTCCGGGAATTCGTGGTACATGAGATCGGGGTACGCAGAGATCTCCGTGTCGTGATACCGCTCGTTGATCCTGGCCACCGCTTCCGCCCGAGAAATACCGAACCGCGAGATCATCTCGTTCGCGATGTCGCGGAAGTACTCGACCATTCCTTCGTCGAGATCCATCAAGAATTCCGTTGCCATGATGTCGGAGGTCCTACTCGTGATTTGAGAACGAGGTGTTCGGCGACGGCGGGTCGGTCCAGGGGATTGCCGTCGAGGTCCACGGCCGAGTTCGCGCGGTCGCCGCCTTGGCAGAGGACCGATACGAGCACGGGGAAGTGCTCCGTCCACAACAGGAGATCAGCGTAGTGTACGACGCCCGCGATCCCCGCTCCGCCTCCCGTGACTTCGTCGCAGAGGTCGTGCAGGCAGCCGACCAGGGCATCCCAGTTCCGGCCGAAGTAGCCGGCGAAGCGGAGGGTTTCCGCGAAGGTGCGGTGGACGCCCTGTTCGGTCATCAGATCACGAGCGTCGAAGTGATGGACCAGGCCGCCACTCGCCGTCACCTCCGACATTCGCCGCTGGACCTCGGCCGAACCTTCCGGTGTGAAGACGGACCAGGACGCCCCACCGCGGCTCGTGGCGGCGTTGCCGCTAACGGATTCCCTCCACGAGTTTCCCCAGCGCACGATCGCTCGTCTCTGCAAGAAGTGTGACGCTGTCCATGCCGATGTAGACCGCGCCGTCCGGCGCGATCCCCAAGTAGCTGTTCCGTCGGTCGGCCGACCCGATCGGATAGAGCTCAGTGTCGGCCTCCTCGCTGAGCACGTCGAAGATCTCGTCGTCCCACTCGGCAGCGGTCGGGTCCAGGCTGAACCCCATCCGGACCATCGTCTTTCCCGGCCCTCGCTCGCGGCTCTCCAGCCCGCCGAACTCGGCGAGGAAGCGGCGGGCCGCGTCGTGAATCCCGAAGCCGCCGTGTTCCAGGAGCGTGGTTTCCCATTCCCGGGTGGGCAACGAACGGCCCGGAAACCACCCTGCCGCCCGTAGGCCACGCTCCGTCTCAGCCGACCACCGCGGCGTGGTCTCCGCATTCACTTCTAGGTCCACCGCCCTCTTCCAAAGCCGTCCTCCGTGTCCGGTTTTCCGGGCAGGAATTCCAGCCCACTCCTCGCACTGCGGCAGTCTGGACGAGGCCTTCCCCGTGGTGACGGTCGGGGCCCGCTGCTCGACCCGGCGTGCGACCAGCTCACCGCCGGCCCCCCGGCGGCTTGCTCGGTCAACGCTCCGTACCATTCCCGCCCGGCGCGGGCTCCGTCTCGATGATGTGTCGCACCTGCCAGCGGGCCTCCTCCCAGCGGGCGCGGCGTGCGGCATGCCGCCGGTCGTCGTCCTTGTGGGGTGTCCGTTCCGCGTACCAGGCACCGATGTCGGACTGAATCTCCCGGGCGAGATCCTGACACCTGATCAGGGAACCGCGCATCACGTGTTCGCGGGCTTCTTCCAGCATGCGCTGACAGCCGACCCGCACGGCCTGCACCGTTGTGCCCGCCCCTGTGGCCAGTCGGTTCCGGTTGCCCTCCCACCGTTCGGCGACCGCGTAAAGGCGCTCTTGAGCCTGGAGCAGTCGGGGCGTGGCCTCGCCGCGTTCGATCGCCTCGTGGGCGGCCGCGAGGCACTCCTGGCACGCGGCCATCACTTTCTCCTCGATCTCCCCCTGCCGGATACCGAGCGCGTGCTGCGCGAAGTCCAACGCCAGGTGTCCGGCGCGCTTCTCGTCGACCTGACCGAGCAGTTCGTTGAGCAATTTGGGGAGAACGATCACACTCAGCTCCTGTTCCACTCGCTACGACCACGGCCGAGAATCTCCAGCAGCTTGTCGGTGTCACCCGTGGCGATCTCGAAGTTACCGCGTGGGATTCCGACGGCCTCGGCCGCGCGGGCGGCGTTGGTGAACTGGTTGCCTTTGGTGACCTTGTCGGCGTTCATTTTGTGATCGACGACCCATCCGACCCGGTTCTTCTTGTCGGTCATGTCTACGATCACGAAGTCGCCTTCGGCCTGCTTGCCGTGCGTCCGGTAAACGCGCAGGTTTGTGCGCTTTTCCAGGAGTTTCTCCACGAACTCACGCTCCGGCGGGCTCATTTCGAAGGGAGTTCCCTTCTTCACCTGCTGGCCCGCCCGCACCCGGATCGGCTGGTACGGCGAAAGGCCGTACGGGTCCAGCCACGTCAGGGGGTTGTGGACGTAGGCCACCGGGTTGGGGGCCGCTGTCAGACCCAAAGGGTCCGGGCTGAGGTATCGCCCCGTCTCGGGGTCGTAATGACGATGCAGGTTGTAGTGGTGGCCTGTCTCTGCGTCGTGGTACTGGCCCGGGAAGCGCAGCGGTGTGTAGGCCGACGCGTCGGTGTTCCAGGTGGTCGTGCCCCACAGGGTGGCGGTACGCCGCCAGACGACGTCGCCGTGCTCGTCGACCAGAGCGGTGGGCGCACCGGCGATATCGGTGACGATGGCGTAGAAGCGGCGGTCGATCTCTTCCTGCGGTGTATCCGTGGTTCGCGACGTGCCGGCGACGTTCACGTAGCGCTCCGTCTGCGCCAGCGGCTCGATCCCACTCTCGTCGAACTCCCACGTATGACTCAGTGCCACGGGCGCGCCAGCAGCGGCCGTGGACTGCTCGACCAGAATGCCCCCGTGCCAGCTGAACGCGGTCTCGTCCAGGACCTTGCCGTCGGATGAAAGACGCTGCTTGGCGATTCGGCGCCCGAGCGGATCGTACGCATACCGCCACACGGTCCCCTCCGGATCGGTCACCTCCGTCAGCCGGTCCTGGGCGTCCCACGCGTAGTGCCAGATGTCGGGCTTCCGGGACAGCCTGGTGCGTCGCCTTTCGACGAGGCGTCCACCGCGGTCGTGCTCGTAGCGCATCCGTCCGGCTGCGACGAGACGGCTTCCCACGTACTCACGGTGTCCGGCGGCATCCGCGCCCGTGTGCGTCTGTGGCCAGGTCGCCATCGTCTGGTTCCCCGCGGTGTCGTAGGCGTACGACTCGGTCCACTCCGCGGTCCGGACCTGTGTGATCCGGCCGGAGAGGTCGAGCGTGTAGTGCTGCTCACCTGTCGAGAGGAGCGCCCCGTCGGAGCGCCATGTGTACTCCTGGGGAGAGAGCACCACACCGTTGGGACCGGTGACCTGCTGGGTGGCCGGCCGGCCGGAGGAGTTCCAGGACAGTGCCAGACGGGTCGCGCCGCCCCACAGTCGGCTTGTCTCCCGGCCGACAGCGTCATGTGTGGAGACCACGGTACGACCGGCGGTGGCCAGCGAGGTCCGTCGACCGGCCGCGTCGTAGGCGTAGACGGTGTCCGCGCCAGCCGGTGTGCGACGCTCCACCAGCTGACCGGCGGCGTCGTAGGTGAGTCGTAGCGTGCGCCCGTTGATCGTCTCTGAGGTCAGCTGCCCCGTGGCGTCGTAGGTGCGGGAGAGCCGGCCTCCCGACCACACGGCCTCCGTGAGTCGGCCCGCCATGTCGTAGGCAAAGTCCGTGACGTCGCCGTCGGCGTCAATGCGCACCGGTCGCCCCATTGCATCGCGCGTGTATTCGATGACCTGCCCGAGCGGGTTCGTCCTGACGGTGAGCCGTCCCGCAGGGTCGCGTTTGTATCGAACGAGGCGGTTGTCGAAGTCGGTCTCGGCGATGAGGTTGCCTGCCGCGTCGTACGTGTACTCCCAGGTACGGCCGGAGTCGTCGGCCACCTTTTTCAGCCGCAGAGACGCGTCGTACTCGAACCGGTGGTGTGCGCCGCCCGGTTGGAAACGGGCGCTGGGCAGGTCGAAGTGGGTGTACTCGTAACGCGTCACGGCGCCCACGGCGTCGGTGTGGCTGAGGCAGTTGCCCTCAGAGTCGTAGGTCCACGACTCCGTGGTGCCGTCCGGGTGGGCGGCGCTCAGCAGTTGCCCCTCAGTGGTCCAGCGCCACCGGGTGGTTCGGCCGAGGGAGTCGGTTTCGGAGACGGTGCGCCCGAAGCCGTCGTGCTCTACGACGGTGCGCCCACCGAGCGGATCGACGACCGTGACGGCCAGGCCTGCCGGGTTGCACACCACGCGCGTCGTGGCGCCGAGCGGATCGACACACTCGACCAGGCGGCCCTGCTCATCGTAGGAGAAGTGACTGGTCGCCCCTGTCGGGTCGGTGAGGGTGAGACCGTTGCCTCGTTCGTCGTACGTCCGGCTCCATCGACCGCCGTCCTGCGTCACCGTCTCCGTGGGCAGGCCGAGTGCGCCGTATACGACCGAGGTTCGGCTGCCGTCCGGGTACCGCACCTCGACCGGGCGGCCGAGCGCGTCGTTCACGAACTCGGTTCCATGGCCCATGGCATCGATGTGGGACGTGATGTGGTGGTGTTCGTCGTACCCGGTCCGGGTGGTGTTGCCGAGAGGGTCGATCTCGGCGACGACCTGGCTGTTGGCGTTGACGACGAAGCGGGTGGCGGCGCCTTCGGCGGTGGTGAGGGTGGTGATGCGGCAGTCGGGCCAGGCGGGGTCGGTGCCGTCGTAGTCGAGAGTGATGGTGATGTGACCGGCTTCGCCGCCCTCGGCGATGCAGCGGTCGCGGTCGTCGTAGGTGTAGGAGTAGCGGCTGTCGTTGGTATCGGTCCAGGAGGTGACGCGCAGCCGGTCGTCGTAGGTGAAGCATAGAGGCAGGCCGGAGGAGTTGACCGTCTCGGTGAGATTGCCGTCGGTGTAGCCGTAGCGCTTGACGACGACGTCCGTACCGTCCTTGGCGGCCTGGGCCAGGGCGAGGGCGGTGACGCGGCCTTCGGCGGTGGTGAGCTTGAGGTGGTAGCCGCCGGAGTGGCGGATGGCGAGCGGGGCACCGTGCTCGTCGTACTCGAAGGCGATGGTGTGCTGGTTGCGATCGGATATCCAGGTGAGCAGGGCGGTGCCGTCGGCGGTGGGGCGGGCGAAGTGCCGGGTCCGGCCGGTAAGGGGATCGGTGATGCGGTAGCTACCGTCGTCGTGGCGGGTCAGGGAGCGGCGGGGGCCGGCCTCCGGCATGACCGGGGTGTGGGGCGCGGCCGGGTGGGGGTAGGCGAGGAGCAGGCCGTCCTCGGTGACGTGGACGACGCCGCGCTCGTCGACCTCCAGACGCTCGTCGAGCGTCGATGCCCAACTTGGTCCGAACCACCAGCCGCAACGGTAGTCGGAGGCGACGCGACGGGTGAAGGCCAGCGGCAGCAGGCCGGGCAACTCGATGTCGCTCTGCGGGAGGTACATCGCGCCGGTGGCCATGTCCACGGGGTCGCTGCCCTTGGAACGGACGACGCTCTTGAGGCGGTTGAAAGCCCCTTCCGCCCCCTCGGTCAGCATGCCGCGGGCGTTCTTCCCCAGTCCGCGGACGGCGAGACTCATGGCCTTCATGCCGCCGCGGAGGTTCTTCATCTCCTTCAGCCCCTTGGCGAGTTTGCCGAGGCTGGTGATGCCCTTGCCGCCGGGTATGCAGTCCATGGCGGCGAACGCCACGTCCCATAGCGACGCCTGGCCCTTGGAATATTTGTAGAGCGTGTCCGCGAGGACGACGAGGGCCGCGACCAGCACGATCGCGCCGAGGATCGGTCCGCCGATGATCATCGCGATGATCCCGACGACCGCCACGACCACCTTGCAGACGGTGACGATGGTGTCCCAGTTGTCCTCGAACCAGTGGCCGACGTCCTGCCACCAGTGCCGGTTCGGGATCCCGGCGTCGGAGGCCTCGTCGATCTTCCGCTTCGCCTCACCCGCCGCGTCGTCACGCATCCTGCGGGCGTCCTCGGCCATCTTCTTCGCGGCGTCGAGGGCGTTCTGGGCGGTGGTGACGTCCGACTGGGCTTTGGTGTGGGCGGACTTGGCGCTCTGCACGTCCCGGGTGGCGGCCCGGACCTTGCCCTCGTCCGGCTTGTCGGCGTCCGACTTGCTGCCGGTGGGATCGTGCTTGTACTTGTCGGCTTCCTTCGTCGCTCGGGAAACCCAGGAATCGGCGGAGGAGAGGCGGGACTTGGCGGAGGACAGGTCCGACTGGGCGTCCTTCGCCTTGGCGAGGGCCTTGTCGGCAAGTGCCTGGGCCCGCTCCAGCTTGGGCCAGTAGTCGGCGAGGGCGTCCCCGCACATCTCGTACGACTTCTTCAGCTTCTTCAGGTTCTTCGGGACGTCCTTGAACTGCTCCTTGAACACCTCCGCCGACTTGCCGGCCCACTGCAGGAGGGCGTCCTCACCGGCCATGCCCTTGACCAGACGCAGCGCGTCGGACACGTCGTCGGCGAAGGAATGCAGCTGCGCGGCGAGGGTGCGCACGCGTTGCGGATCACCGGGGGTCGGGTCCCGGTCGAGGTCGAGTGGATGCCAGTCCGCCGGTCGGTACCCCGCCATGTTTTCGCAACCCCCGTCGCGTACGCCTCAACAACAAGCCTGTGCACACGTGAAGTTACAGGTGCGGCCGGTTCGAGGTGAAGGCTGACCCGGGATCCGGGTTCGGATACGCGACCGAGTGAACGCGCGTCTCGCCCTGCCTTACCGGCAGGCCGACCCCGTCAGCACCCTTTGCTGAGGCCAACCGAGGGGCACGGAGATGTCACGGGACGGCACCAAAGGTGAGGTGAGGTAGGTGAGTTGCCCGACTATGATCTGCCGTGCGTGTTTCGTTCGGCCGGGTCGCAGCAAATCGCTCTGGTGCGTTCCGGATGGACCCCGATAGCGTATTCGCTGCTTCGCAGACCCCAACCGCCCCACCAGGAGCCCACCGTGACCCGCCGTTCCCGCCTGCTCACGACTGCCACCGCCGGTGTGACGGCGGCACTTCTGCTCGCCGGGTGCGGCGGAGGCGACGGAGACAAGTCCAAGTCGAATGACAAGATCGCGGGCGCGGACACGGGGGCCTCGGCTTCGGCTTCGCCGAGTACTTCGACTTCGGCGGCTGAGCCGGGGCGGCCTAGGATTACGTTGCCGTCGGATGTCACGGATAAGTACGAGGACTGGAAGACGGGCGACGTTACAAAGGATGCCATCCTCGCGGACACGGCCGGACGCATCGATGCAATTAACGGCGCCATTCTGCGTGGAGACACCGGAGCCCCAGGCTTGTCGTTCTACTACAAGGACAAGGCCCTCAGCCAAGCGATTGCCTGGGTCCAGGCGTACCTGGACTCCAATCTTTCCTTTACGGGGACGACTCGCTACTACGCCCCCAAGGTCACGCTCTCCGGTGACACCGCAGCGTCGGTCGTCTATTGCTCCGACGAGAGCAAGGGTTTCAACAAGAATCGCAAGACCGGGAAGGTCGACAAGAGCCCTTCCGGTCAGAGCCCGTATGTCCTGTACAACACGCGCCTTGAGAAGAACAAGAAGGGCGTGTGGCAGACAAGTAACCTGATCTCCAAGCGGGGGGACAAGTCATGCGCCGGGTAGGCGATTGGCGACGGTGGCTAGCACTGGGAGTGCTGATGGCCACCTGCGTCACGGGGTTTCCGGGGACGGCGTTTGCCTATGGGCCGGGGAGTGGTGAGGGAAATCAAGCGCCAGGTGCCTCAGGCAATTCGGATGGCAAAGGCACCATTTCCGCGACCGCCGGTGCCGTCGTCTACGACCTCTCCAAGAACGGTTCCGGGGCATCGACCGGTGCGGTGACGCCGACCACGACCTGGACCCCGCCTGCCTGTTACTACGCGCCCAAGTACTCACCCGATGCCCTTGAGGCCTACCTGACGCCGATCTGGGAGGCCGACTCGACGGGCTACGAGTGGGATGCCACGCAGCGCGACCGCTACGTCAACGGGAAGCCGTACAAGGACTTCAACAAGGACAAGGCCGGTAAGGGCTACTGGTGGGACTCGTACGTCACGCCAGGCCGTGAGGGAGACCCCGGCGCGCTCGACTGCACGAAGCCCATCTTCTGGGTGGACACGGGTGACAAGCCGCCGGCGGACGTACCCCAGGCGGTCACTCCGGAGATCCTTTCCCAACTCGCCTACAACCAGATCCGCGTCCCCAGCACGAAGGTGACCCTCGCTCCCGCGGACAAGACGAAGGTCAACCTTCCGACCTGGGCCTGGCTGGACGCTGCCGAGTTCAAGCCGGTCTCCGTCACCGCGTCCGTTCCGGTGCTGGGCATCAGCGCCACGACCACTGCCAAGCCGTACTCTCTCAAGATCGATCCCGGTACCTCGGACGCGGTCACGTATCCGGCGTCGGGCGTCTGCGAGTTCAAGAACGGCAGCATCGGTGAGGCCTACGCCAAGGGCAAGGCCGGTTCGACGCCACCCTGTGGAGTGAAGTACCTGCACTCCTCGGGCACGGGCTCGTACCCGCTCAAGGCCACGATCACCTGGAAGATCAGCTGGACGGGTACCGAATCGCCGGGTGGAAACCTCGATGACGGCGTCTTCGGGGCCACCCAGGATGTCATCGTGCAGGAGATCCAGTCCGTCAACAGGTGAGCGATGAGTCGGCCTGGAGCTTTCCGGCCTAGGAGGCGCCGTGGGTGACAGGACAAGAATCGGCGATCTCGATGTGCTCAAGAGTGTGTCCATGGGCATCGAGAAGATCGTCGCGGAGTTGCAGGGGCTCGACGACAAGGCCAAGTACGGCTGGAGCCGTGAGGTCGTCGGTCACGAGGAGCTCACGGACCGGCTTGACGACTTCGCAGACAACTGGGACTACAAGCGAGGGAAGCTCGAAGGGGAATTGGCCAAGCTCGCGGCGATTACGAAGGCCGCAGCCCAGGCCTACGAGCAGATAGACACAGACCTCGCCAATGCGGTCCGCAAGCAGCCGCTGAAGCCCCAGAAGCAAGGGGAATGATGTCCCGACCGAAGGACTGGTCTCCGGTCGAGTTGGACTCCGACCCGGTCTCCGGGGATCCAGAGGCCGTGGCGAAACTGGGTCGGCGATTCCGCTCGGTGGCCGATGCCATCAGACGGCAGACCGGCAACATCGAAGCTCTCTGCGGAGTGGACGGCTGGCAGAGTGATGCCGCGAACGAGTTCCGCAAGACGGCCGAGGGGACCGTCGGCCGGCTGAAGAAGGTCCTGGACCGTTTCGAGACGGCTGCCGACCTTCTGGGTGAGCAGACGGACCGGCCGGATGAGAAGTACGCCTCCGTCCTTGCATCCTCCCAGCAGGCGGCGGACAAGGCCCGGAACGATGCCGAGCGCGACCGCGAAGAGCGGGACCGTCTCGACAAGTCGCTCGACGCCCTGGACACGTCCGCAGGTGACTACGAGCAGAAGAAGCACGATCTGACCACGAAGCGAGACGAGGTCGACGGTCGTGTCAATGACGCCATCAGGCGGGTGCACGATGCCAAGAACGCCCGCAACCGGGCTGGTGAGAAGGCGGCCCGCGCTCTGGAGGCGCTCATCGACCACGACAAACTGAAGGACTCCACCTGGGAGAACATCAAGGGAGCGCTCAAGAACATCGCGGACATCGCCGGCTGGGTGGCGACAGCCTGCGCGCTGGCCTCGCTGCTGGTGGGCTGGATTCCGGTGATCGGCTGGGCGCTGGCGGGTGTGCTGGACGCGATCGCACTGCTCGCGACCGTGGTTTCCCTCGCGTGCCATCTGGTGCTCGTCTTTTCCGGAGACGCCAGTATCGCCGACCTGGTTCTGGACGGCGTTGCCCTGCTCACGCTCGGGTTGGGCCGTGCCGCGCTGAGTGCGGGCAAGGCGGCCGCGGCAGGCGTGCGCGGAGTACAGACGGCGAGCCGCTCGGCCCGGGCGGACTTCCTGGCGGCCAACTCGATCTCCGGCAGATCGGTGAAGGCGGCCAACACGCTGAAGGGCAAGGCCACCAAAGCCGCGAACCAAGCCGCAGAAGAGGCGTCACAGAGACTCGCGGGTGACTTGCCGGGAGCATTCGGGAAGCTCGGGGAGTTCAAGCACGTCCTGAATCCCAGGGTGATCTACCAGGACACGGTGGACGCGGCGAAGGGCCTCAAGGACTTCAAGGACGTGGGGAAACTCTTCGGAAGGGATGCCTGGCGGGGAGCCCGGCCCTTCGGTAATCCGGAATGGGTGGAGTCCAGCAAGGCGCTCAAAGAGGTACCGATTCTCGGGAAGTTCGAAAGCATGGGCGGTGTGAAGTTCACCGACTATGTGCGATCCGCCGGGCAGAGATGGCTTGGCTACACTGTCGCGGCAACCGCCATCGACGGGAACGACAAGCTCCACGGCCTCACGGAATGGGATAACCCGTACAACAGGTGGAAGAGCGCTTGGACGGTGGGTTCGTGACAGCCAGAGGGAATTCCGAGTGAGCGACGATGACGTGACGTGGCAGTGCCTGATCTCCGAGCCCGAGGGCAGTATCAGACTTCCCGTGGGAGAGAGCGCGGAACTCGGGGAGTGGGCCAAACGTGCCGCCGGGCAACACCTGGGCGCAGATGCTCCGCGAAGTGAGACCCGTCAACTCGCTTCTGTGCTGGCTCGGCTGGCGGCCACGGCTGCTCTGGGCGACCCCACGTTCGCCTATGCCTATGTGATCGACGCGGCAAAGGCGGTGACCGCCGTCTACGAGGTGCACGACTACGACGGCGATGGATACCGGTCCACGGAACGTCTTCCCGAGCTCCTGGAAGCTGTCCTCCCGACGTCACCCGAGCGCCGGAGTGTGAACGAGGTGCACCTTCCGGCCGGGCCCGGTGTACGAGTCCAGGAACTACTCTCGGTGGAGACCGGCTCGCTCTTCAAGAAGAAGACGATGATGGAGACGGTCACCTACGCGGTGCTTCCGCCGCAGGTCGACACCATCCTCGTCTTCCGGATGTCGTGGACCAATCTCGTCTTCGGTGAGGCGCTGCTGGAGTTGGCGCAGACGCTGGCCGAGTCGCTGGAGCTCGCCGAGATCAAGGAAGGCTGAGGAATGCCAGACGCCGTCGCCGGCGGCCTCACCGATGGCGGACTCCCGCCCACCGACTACGGCCTCGTCGTTCCGGACGGCTGGTTCCGGATTCCGCTTGAGCCCGACGGCTGGAAGGGACCGATCAAAGCACTGACCGAGCGGGTTTTCGACGGTCAGGACGATGCGGTACTGCTCAAGCGGGAATTCAGCAAGGCACTTCGCGCTCGGGCCGAAGAGGGCTACGACAACGGCGGCGTCGAGCTCTACATCTCCACGATGTCCATCGGCCCGGTGCCGCTGTCCTCCTCGCTCCTGGTAACCGTCGTCCCTCCAGATCAGGGGTTCCGCCTGGACGCCCGGGGGAACTCCCAGCAGATCAGCGGCGTCGATCTCCCCTTTGCCGGTCCGGCGACCATGCGGCGTACCCGTACGGTTCCGGATGCCGACGACTCCTCCGGCAACCGACTGCCCGTGACCGTGGTCGACTACGCGGTCAGTGTCCCGGGCACCGAAGCCGTTCTCCTGCTCACCTTCTCGACGTCCCTGGACATGTTCGCCGACGCCCTGGTCGACCTGTTCGAGGCGGTCGCCAAGTCGCTCCACTGGAAGTGACCGGCAGTCCGGCTGTTCGGGTTCCAGAGCAGCCCGCCCGACCGCCGAGCAAAGCGTCCGGATCACCGAGACGTCGGCGGACGCGGTCACTCGTCGAACCACGCCACCAGCCGCACCCTCTCCTCGCCGTGCACCCCCGCCAGGGCCTCCATCACCGTCCACACCGGCGCCCACGGACCGTCCTCCGGGACCGCGTCGCGGCGGCGGGCGCGCTCGGCGCGGTAGAGCGTGGTGCCGGCGGTCCATTCCGTGCCCTCGGGGTGGAGGGCGGCCAGGTCCGCCGGCGACATGGTGAGTGCGCGAAGCCTCTGCTCCAGTCGTGGTGGTGGATCAGGCGGAGGGTGCCGTCCGGGGCGCGGTCGTAGCGGGCGATGTGGGTGGTGCGGGGGATCGCCGGTTCCGTCCAGTCGATCGCCCTCGCCTCCGACCAGGTCAGCCACGTCTCCGCGAAGGCCGCAGCCGTCCAGGTGGCGTGCTCCGCACGGACCTCGGGGGACGTGTCCAGGCCGTCTCGTCGTGGTTCAGGCCTTCCCGCCAGGTGCGGCACTCGATCCAGCCGTGGATGTCCGTTCCCATGCGGTCACTGGGGCCGGGGCTGTACGAGGCTGGAGGTGAAGTGGGTCCAGGTGGAGCCGCTGACCGTGAGACGGGGGCCCACCGGGTTCTTCGAGTCGCGGATGTGGACGGCTGTGGGAGTGGTGGCTATTGCGATGCAGTTCGAGGCGTCTATGCGTCCGGCGCGGACCTCTCACCCGCCCTCTGCCCGGGGTGAGAGCAACGTTCCCTTCCGGTCACCCGCAGCCACAGCGCGGAAACGCCGCCTCCCTACCTTCGGCTCAGTCAGCCGTAGCAGACCGAGCACGCGGAGCACCGTGGAGGCGTCATGACAGCCCCAGCCCCTACTTCCCGTAGTCGCTGGATCCAGGAGTGGGATCCGGAGGACGAGACCTTCTGGAAAGAGACCGGGGAGAAGATCGCCCGACGCAATCTGGCCTTCTCCGTGCTCTCCGAGCACATCGGGTTCTCGATCTGGACTCTGTGGTCCGTGCTGGTGCTCTTCATGGGGCCGGAGTACGGGCTGACCCCGGCCGACAAGTTCCTGCTGACGTCGATGGTGACCCTGGTCGGTGCCGTCGTACGGGTGCCCTACACCTTCGCGGTCGCGATCTTCGGCGGGCGGAACTGGACGATCATCTCGGCCGGCCTGCTGCTCGTCCCGAGCGTTGCCGCGTTCGCCGTCATGAAGCCGGGGACGTCGTTCGACACCTTCCTGTGGATCGGGCTCCTCGCCGGCATCGGCGGGGGCAACTTCGCTTCCTCCATGACCAACATCAACGCCTTCTTCCCGCTGAGGAAGAAGGGGTGGGCGCTCGGGCTCAACGCGGGCGGCGGCAACATCGGTGTGGCGGCGATCCAGCTGGTGGCCCTCGCCGTCATCGGCGCCAACGGCGGCCCGCGGGTGCTGCTGGGTATCTACATCCCGCTCATCGTCGTCGCCGCGGCCCTCGCCGCGCTCTTCATGGACAACATCGAGAACGTCAGGAACGACACCGGTGCCGCCAGGGACGCCGCGAAGGACGCCCACACCTGGATCATGTCCCTCCTCTACATCGGGACGTTCGGTTCCTTCATCGGCTACAGCTTCGCCTTCGGCCAGGTGCTGACGAACCAGTTCGGCCGAACGCCGCTGCAGGCCACGTACCTCACCTTCATGGGCCCGCTGCTCGGCTCGCTGATCCGGCCCGTGGGCGGCTGGCTCGCCGACAAGTACGGCGGCGCGAAGATCACGCTCTACAACTACGTCGCCATGGCTGCCGCCACCGCGGTCCTGGTCGTCGCCAGCATGCAGAAGTCGCTGCCGCTGTTCGTCGTCGCGTTCGTGGTGCTGTTCTCGCTCACCGGGATCGGCAACGGCTCCACGTTCAAGATGATCCCCGGCATCTTTCAGACCAAGGCCCTCGCCAAGGGGCTGGAGGGCGAGGAAGCGGTCAAGTACGGGCGTCGGCTCTCCGGTGCCTCCATGGGCCTCATCGGCGCGGTCGGCGCGCTCGGCGGCGTCGGTATCAACCTCGCCTTCCGGCAGTCCTTCCTCTCCTACGGCTCCGGCACCGGCGCGTTCGTCGCCTTCCTCGCCTACTACGGCCTCTGCTTCGCCATCACCTGGGCCGTATACCTTCGCCGGCCGGCCACGCAGCAGCGGTCCGCCACCGCCACCGAGGCAAAGGCGCAGCTCAGCTACGCCGAGGTGTGACGTAACACTGGTGACATGAACCCGAACCGAGCCTGTCACGCGCCGTTGACAGGCTCGGTTCGGCATGCGGGTCAGCTAGGAGAGCAGCCATGGACGAGGAACAGCAGCAGCGACCGGAGGCCGGTCGGCACGGCCCCCTCGCGGGGTTCACCGTGGGGGTCACCGCCGCGCGCCGCGCTGACGAGCTCGGGGCCCTGCTGCAGCGGCGCGGTGCCGCCGTGCTGCACGCACCCGCCCTGCGCATCGTGCCGCTCGCCGACGACGGGGAGCTGCTCGCCGCCACGAAGGAGATCATCGACCAGGCGCCCGACGTGGTCGTGGCGACCACGGCGATCGGGTTCCGGGGATGGGTCGAGGCCGCGGACGGCTGGGGTTTCGGCGAGCAGTTGCTGCAACGGCTGCGGAACGTCGAGCTGCTGGCGCGCGGACCCAAGGTCAAGGGGGCCATCCGGGCCGCCGGGCTGACCGAGGAGTGGTCGCCGTCCTCCGAGTCCATGGCGGAGGTGCTCGACCGGCTCCTGGAGGAGGGCGTCGACGGCCGCCGGATCGCCGTACAGCTGCACGGGGAGCCGTTGCCGGGGTTCGTGGAGTCGCTGCGGGCGGCGGGCGCGGAGGTGGTGCCGGTGCCGGTGTACCGGTGGATGCCGCCGGAGGACCTGGGACCGGTGGACCGGCTGCTGGACGCCGTCGTCTCCCGCTCGGTCGACGCGCTCACCTTCACCAGCGCGCCCGCCGCGGCCTCCCTCGTCTCCCGCGCCGAGCACCGCGGGCTGCTCGGAGACCTGCTCGCCGCACTCGGCCACGACGTCGTCCCCGCGTGCGTCGGACCGGTGACGGCCCTGCCGCTCCAGGCGCTCGGCGTCGACACGATCCAGCCGGAACGCTTCCGGCTGGGCCCCCTCGTCCAGTTGCTCTGCCAGGAACTCCCGTCCCGCGCACGGGCCTTGCCCATCGCCGGTCACCGCGTCGAGATCCGGGGCCACGCGGTCCTCGTCGACGGCACGCTGAGGCCGGTCCCGCCGGCCGGGATGTCCCTGCTGCGCGCGCTGTCCCGACGGCCGGGCTGGGTGGTCGCCCGCGCCGAACTCCTGCGGGCCCTGCCGGGCGCCGGCCGAGACGAACACGCGGTCGAGACGGCGATGGCCCGCCTCCGTACGGCCCTGGGCGCGCCCAAGCTGATCCAGACCGTCGTCAAGCGCGGCTACCGGCTGGCCCTGGACCCGGCGGCGGACGCGAAGTACGCGGACGCGTGAGACGCCGGGGACCCTCAGGAGACGCTCCGGGGAGGCGCCGAGGAGCGCCGGGTGAAGAGGCGGTCCTGGGCGAGCCGCAGTGGACGCAGGGCTGTGCGCCCGTGGCCTCGTCGCCCTGGTACGGCGTCCGGTGCGTTTTCCGGCACCGCGTCCTCGGCGTGTACGAGGAGCGGGTCACGCTGTGGACCGCCCGTTCGCCGGACGAGGCGATCGCTCGTGCCGAGGCCGAGGCGAGGGAGTACTGCGAAGTGCTCGACGAGGTCGAGTACGCGGGCTTCGCCGAGGCGTTCCGTATGGACGGGGCACCGGGGGAGGGGGCCGAGGTGTTCTCCCTCATGCGGGCGAGCGGGCTGCCGTCGGGGGAGTACGTACGGCGGTTCTTCGCCACGGGCGACGAGCGGACAGGCTGACCGGCGTACGACGTTCTGGGGACCGCCCGGCGGCGGCGGGCCGTAGCGGTCGGCCCGTGCCCCGTCACTCGGGTCCGTTCCGCACCGGGCGCGCCGGGCCGTCCCGTGCGGCCGCGCGCGAACAACGGGCCGTGCCCCGCTCCGCGGGTGTGCGCTCTGCCGGACCCCGGTCGGCGGGCGGCACGCTGGCGCCGGACGGCCGCACACGGGGGACGGCACGTGGACAGCACGGGCACGGGCGCGGGGACGGGGACGGGGACGGGGACGGGGACGGGGACGGAACATGACACGCTGGCAGCCCTTGCCGGGCACGCTGCCGCGCGAGGCCCGGCATCTGGTCGAGCAACTGCGGGTGCTGAAGGGCCGAACCGGGCTCAGCCTCGCCGAGCTGGCCCGGCGCACCGCGTACAGCAAGTCGTCCTGGCAGCGCTATCTGAGCGGCGACAGGCTGCCGCCGCGGGCGGCCGCGCAGGTGCTCTGCCGGCTGGCCGGCGGGGACCAGGGGCGGTTGCTGGCGCTGTGGGAGCTGGCCGAGCAGGCCTGGCACGACCGGGCCCTCCCGCGGGGCGCCCGGGACGAGGAGGCCGCGCTGCGCGGCGCGGTGCAGGCGGAGAACGAGGTCGCCCTGCGCG
>NZ_JBFAXI010000033.1:0-95153 GCF_040680735.1 Streptomyces sp. NPDC051987
CCGGCCCCGCCGGGCGCGTCCGCGGGCGTCCCGTTCAGTCGCGTGCGGGCACCCGCTCGGTCTCGGGCGCGACGGACCTGGCGATCACGACGGTCTCCTGCGGGCGCCGGGTGCGCAGCCCCGTGAGCGTGATCAGCAGCCCGGCGAGGGCCACGACCGCGACCACCAGGAAGCCGGGGCGGTAGCTGTCGAGCACCGCCTGCGGGGTCGCGTGAGCCGGCGCGCCCGCGGTCACCACGGCCGTGACGACCGCCAGGAAGATCGCGCCGCCCACCTGCACCGAGGTGTTGAGGAGCCCGGAGACCATGCCCTGCTCGTGGTCGTCGACGCCGTTGGTGGCCTGGATGTTGAGGGAGGGGAAGACCAGGGCGCAGGCCGCGCCGATCAGCAGCATCGACGGCAGGATCGCCGCCGCGTAGGCCGGGCTCAGGTCGACCCGGAGGAACAGGGCGTAGCCGAGGACCATGAACGCGAAGCCGGCCGCGATCAGCCGGGGGGTGCCGAAGCGGTCCACGACCGCGCCGACCTTGGTCGAGGACACCGCCACCAGTGCGCCCGCCGGCAGAAAGGCCAGCGCGGTGTGCAGCGCGGACCAGCCGAGCAGGGACTGCATGTAGAGGGTGGTCAGGAACTGGAAGCCGACGTACGAGCCGAAGAACGCGATCGCGCCGAGCTGGGCACGGACCTGGTTGCCCGAGCGCAGCACGCCGAGGCGGATGAGCGGGCCGGGGGAGCGCCGTTCGACCCGGACGAAGACGGTGAGCAGGATGGCGACCGCGAGGAAGGACAGCAGGGTGCGGGCGGACGCCCAGCCGGTCCGCGGCGCCTCCACCACGGTGAAGACCAGGAGCAGCATGGCGGCGGTGCCGAGGATCGCGCCGGGGATGTCGTAACCGTCGTGGTCGCGTTCGCGGGAGCTGCGCGGCAGCAGCCGGAGCCCGGCGAGGAGCGCGATCAGGGCGATGGGCGCGGGCAGCAGCATGGTCAGGCGCCAGCTGGCCTCGGTGAGCAGGCCGGACAGCACCAGGCCCATGGAGAAGCCGGTGGCCGCGCAGGTGGTGTAGATCGAGAGGGCGCGGTTGCGCAGCGGGCCCTCCGGGAACGTGGTGGTGATGATCGAGAGGCCGGCCGGGGCGGTGAAGGCCGCGCTGAGGCCCTTCACGAAGCGACTGGCGATCAGCAGCGGGCCCGAGTCGACCAGACCGCCGAGGAGCGAGGCGAGCGCGAAGACACCGAGGGCGACCAGGAACACCTGGCGTCGGCCCAGCAGGTCGGCGGTGCGGCCGCCGAGCAGGAGCAGGCCGCCGTAACCCAGGATGTAGCCGCTGACGATCCATTGCAGCGTCGAGGTGGAGAGGTGCAGGTCGGAGCCGATGGACGGCAGGGCGACGCCGACCATCGACACGTCCAGCGCGTCCAGGAACATGGCGGCGCAGAGCACCAGGAGCGTGCCCCAGAGCCGGGGAGTCCAGCGTCCCCCGGCGGCCGGGGCGGTGAGCGGAGAGGTCATGACCGCAGACATTACATGCGCACGCATCGAATGCAAATGCATTTAATTACGATGCAACAAAGCCGGTCCTCTGCTAGGGTGCCCCGATGGCGGCGAAGAAGCCCGAGCAGGCGCTCGTGAACCGATGGCGGGACATCCTGGCCCTGCACGCCCGCACCCAGTGCGAGCTCGACCGTGCCCTGCACGGCCACGGCCTGTGCGCCAGCGACTTCGAGGTCCTCGACCTGCTCTCCGACGGCCCGGCGGCGGACGGCGCGGACAGCTACCGGGTGCAGGAGATCGCCGAGCGGGTGCACCTCAGCCAGAGCGCGCTGTCCCGGCTGATCGCCCGCCTGGAGAAGGACGGCCTGGTCGAGCGGGCCATGTGTCCGGAGGACCGGCGCGGTGTGCGGGTGGCGCTCACCCGCAAGGGGCGCGCGCTGCACGGCGAGGTGCTGCCGGTGCAGCGCGCGGTGCTCACCCGGATGCTGGCCGCGGAACCGGGCTGAGACCCGCCGGGTGGCTGAACCGGCTGCTCAGACGGCGGAGTTCGTCAGCCACAGGTCGGCCACCTCCGGGTCGCCGCTCACCGTCGGCACCGGCATCCGGTTCCACAGGGCCAGGTACAACCGGTCGGCGGGGCCGGAGAGTTCGGCCGCCGGGTCGTCCGGCGCGCCACCGAGCTCCGTGACCGGCGGCTGCGCGGACAGCCGTACCGTCCATGCGGTGTCCGCGTCGATGTCAGTGGCAGCCGTGGCCGGGTCCGTGTGCCCGGCCACCGCGCGCACCCGCAGCACCCGCGGGTGCGCGCTGCGGACCCGGCTGCGCGCTCGGGCGTGGAAGCCGCGCAGCAGTTCGTCGATCCCGTCGACCGCGAAGGCCGTGCCGATCGGGGACACCGGGCCGCCCGCCGCCGCTTCGGCGTCGTACCGGTGGACGGTCGTCTCGTGCGCCTGCCGGCGCAGCCAGAAGACCAGCGGTGCGGAGACCGGGGCGGGGTGGAAGGTCCAGCAGGTCACGTCCCGCGGCGCACCGCCCAGGGTGGCGACGAGCCGGCGGTGGCCCTCCCGGTACCAGGCGGTCAGCTCGGTGCCGTCGATGTCCGGCGGGTCCGGGATGGGGCGGGGCGAGGTCTCCGCGTCGGCGACGACACCGGCGGCCCACCGGTGGATCGTTCCGGTGTGCCGCAGCAGGTCGCGCACCCGCCAGTCGGGGCAGGCGGGCACCGGGGCGTCGAGCCCCGCCTTCGCGGCGGCCGTGGCCAGCAAGCGACCTTCCCGGTCGAGGATTTCGAGGAACTCGGCAGTCTCCATGCCGCGAGTCTGCCGGATGCGGGCCACAGCCCGCGGTCGGCCCCGGCCCCGGCGGCCCTGCGGCCGGCACGCCGACCGTCCCCGACACGGGCTGCTCCGCGCCGGCACGCCGACCGGCACCGGTACCGGTTGCCGCGAGGCCGGCACGCCGAATGGCTCCGGTACCGGCTGCCCCCGGCAGGCGCGGGTGCCGACAGGCCGGGGCTAGCGCAGCAGGAACCCCACCGCGTATCCCAGCGCGTTGACCGCCCAGTGCAGGGCCATCGGCGCCAGCAGGGAGCCGCTGCGATCGCGCAGCCAGCACAGCAGGCAGCCCGCCACGCCCGTGAACAGCACCGCGCCGACGTCCACCAGGGCCGCCCCGGCGACCGAGTGCCCGAAGAGCGAACCCAGTATCGGCTTGTCCTGGTCGAGGTGGAGCGAGGGCAGGATGTGCCAGAGGCCGAAGAGCACGGAGGAGAGGACGGCCGCCGTCGTGGCCGTGCGCAGGCGGAGCAGGAGGGCGAACAGCACCCCGCGGAAGGCCGTCTCCTCCAGCAGTACCGTCCCCACGGGCACCGCGACCAGCACCTTGAAGGCGATCTCCGGGCCGTTCAGCGCGTCCGTCCGCTGGTCCGCGAAGAGCCCGCGGGTGACCGGCGGCAACGCCGCGCACAGGTAGACCGCCGCGACGATCCCGATCAGGGCGACCGACCAACGCGCCCCCTCCGCGAGGGAGTCACGCCCCAGCCCCAGCTCCGACCAGGTGCCCCCGGCCCAGAACAGCAGCCCCACCAGAACGGCCGAGGTCACCACCGCGGTGAGCAGGCTCCACGACGCGGCCCAGCGGTTGTCCAGCAGATTCGCCGACACCAGCACGGCCACCACCGCCGCCAGGGCGCCGCGGGTGGGAAGCCGGGGGGGCGGCATGGCGGGCGCGGGGTCAGGACCCGGCCGGGTCGCGCGGCAGCCGGCCGGGCACCGGCCGGCGGGTCGGCCGGCGGGTCGGCCGCGGCGTGGAGCCGGGGTTCTCGGTCGTCCGGGCCTGCACCATGCCCACCACGATGGGACATCCCGTGACGCTCCGCACCTTTTCCGAAGAGGGGTGCGTCTTTGGGGGATCTTCGGGATGCGGGGGCGGGTACGGTGCCCGATCGTGGTCCCGAGGTGGCCAAGTGAGTGGTGCGGGCAGGGCTCTGAGACGTACGAAGGACTGGACCCGGCGGACGGCGGAGCGGGTGCGTCGGTACGCGGGTCCCGAGCGGGTGGTCCGGCGGCGGCCGTGCTGGGGCGGCCTCGGGGTGGCGGTCCTGTGCTACTGCCTGTCCCTCACCCCCTCCCTGCTCCCGCGCGCCTGGTGGCTCCAGGGACTCGTGGCCGGCGTCTCGGCGGCCGTCGGCTACGCCGTCGGTGCCGTGCTGGAGAGCCTCGCCCGGCTGCTGCTGCGCTGGGCCGGCTTCCGTGTCCGCCCGCGGGTCCGTCGTGTTCTCTGGGCCGCCCTGGGCGTGCTCGGCGCCGTCGCGGTGGTCTGCGTCACCGCATGGAGCGTCCGCTGGGAGGGACAGGTCCGCCGGGCGGTGACCCTGCCCCCGCACCTCGTCTGGTGGCAGTGGACGCTGGTCCCGTTCGTGGCGGCGCTGGTCGGGACGCTGTTGCTGCTGGCCGCCCGCACGGCACGGCTGTGCACCCGCGTCGTCGCCCACGTGTTCGACGTCCTCCTCCCGCGCGCCGTCGCCTACGCCACCGGGGTGGTCCTGGCCGCCTTCGTGATCGTCGGCGTCGTCCAGGGCTTCCTGCTGCGCGCCGCGCTGGACGCGATCGAGAGCGGCGCCTCGCTCGCCGACCAGGGCACCACCGAGGGCGTCCACCAGCCCCGCCTGTCCACCCTCTCCGGCAGCCCCGACTCCGCCGCCCCCTGGGACACGCTGGGCGCCAAGGGCCGCGACTTCGTCGCCACCGCCACGCCCCGCGCCGACATCACCGCCTTCACCGGCCGCCCGGCGCGGGATCCGGTACGGGTGTACGTGGGCCTGCGCTCCGCCGGTACCCTCCACGAACGCGCCGCCCTGGCCGTCCGCGAGCTCGACCGCACCGGCGGTTTCTCCCGCAGGGTCCTCGCCGTCATGGGCACCACCGGTACCGGCTGGATCAACGGTCAGGGCAGCAAACCCCTGGAGTACATGTGGGACGGCGACACCGCCGAGGTCGCCCTGCAGTACTCCTACCTGCCCAGCTGGGTCTCCGCGCTCACCGAGGACGAGGCCGCCGCCACCGGACGTGCCCTCTTCGACGCCGTCTACGCCAAGTGGCGGACCCTCCCGGCCGGCTCCCGGCCCCGGCTCGTCGTCTACGGCGAGAGCCTCGGCTCCTTCTCCATGGAGTCCGCCCTGAACGGCTCCCTGGCCACGCTCGTCGCCGAGACCGGCGGCGCGCTCTTCGTCGGGCCCACCTACGACAACCCGCTGTGGAAGACGGTCACCGTCCATAGGCAGCCGGGCAGCCCCGAGTGGCGGCCGGTGGTCGCCGACGGGGCGCGGGTGCGCTTCGCCCAGGTGCCGGCGGACTACGGAATTCCGGACGCGCCCTGGGGCGAGCCCCGCGCGGTCTACCTGCAGAACGGCTCCGATCCGGTCGTCTGGTGGTCGCCCGGCCTCGCCCTCCACCGGCCGGACTGGCTGGACCGGCCGCGGGCCAGGGACGTCTCACCGGCGATGCGGTGGTATCCGCTCCTGACGTTCTGGCAGGTGGCCTGCGACCTGGCGGGCGCCGACAGCGTGCCGGACGGATACGGCCACCGGTACGGAACCCTGCCGACGAGCGCCTGGGCGCGGATCACGAGCCCGCCCGGATGGACGGCCGCGGACACGGCACGGCTCGCCGGGCTGCTGGAGTCCGTGCCGGAACCGGGACTGCTGGACTGAGCGGCCGCTCGTGACGGCCGGTGTTCAGCCGCCCCGCCGGTCCTGCCTTCCCGTGACGTCCGTGAGGTAGCCGCGCAGCATGGCCTTCGCCTCGTCGAGGAGGGCCGTGTCGCCCTCGGGGTCGCGGCGGAAGGCCTCCTGGGCGAGCGCGTCGGCGGCGAGGACCGCGGCATGGCAGGCGGGTCCGAGCCCCTGGGTGTCGCCGGCGACCCCGAGCGCGAGCAGCACCCGGCGCACCCCGTCGGCCATCCGGTGCTTGTGCTCGCGGTCCGCCGCCCGGGTCCGGTCGGTCAGGCCGCTGCCGAACCACAGCGCCCTGAAGCCGTGTTCCGTGCGGTAGAGCCCGGCGTAGGTGTCGATCAGCACGCCGACCGGGTCGGACCAGCGCTCCGTCGCCGCGCTGCGCACGAACTCCTCCATCACCGCCTCCAGCCGGGAGAAGTACGTCGCGGCCAGCGCGTCGATGATCGCGTCCCGGTCGGGCAGGTACTGGTACAGCGAGCCGACCGACACCCCGGCCTGTTCCGCGACCCGGGTGGTGGTCAGGGCCGGTACGCCCTCGCTGACCAGCACGCGCTCCGCGGCCTCCAGTACTCGCGCCAACCGGGCTCTGCTGCGGGCCTGTTGAGGGGTGCGGCGGAGCACGGCCCCGGTCTCCTCGTCGGTCGGCTCGCGCACCTGCGGCTCCTGAATCTGAACGTGACTTTGTTTCAGGTTTAGGTTACCGTCGCGGCCATGACGGACTCAAGCTCCGCTCTGGTTCAGGAGCGGGCCGCGGTGGCGGACGTCTGCCGTCGCCTGGGAGCGGCGGGCCTGCTCATCGGGACGGCGGGCAACGTCAGCGTGCGGGTGGGGGACCGGGTCGCGGTCACCGCGACCGGTGCCGTGCTCGCCCAGCTCACCGCGGGTCAGGTGACGGTGGTCGACCTGGACGGCAAGGTCGTCGCCGGGACCCTGCGACCCACCTCCGAACTCGATCTGCACCTCGGGGTCTACCGGCGTCACGGTGCCGGCGCGGTCGTCCACACGCACGCCCCGATGGCCACCGCGCTCTCCTGCGTGCTCGACGAACTACCGTGCATCCACTACCAGTTGCTCGCGCTCGGTGGCACCGTGCGGGTGGCTCCGTACGCCACCTTCGGTACCCCGGAACTCGCCGAGTCGGTCCTCACCGCGCTCGACGGCCGCAGCGCCGCCCTGATGGCCAACCACGGCTCGGTCACCGTCGGCCCGACGCTCGACAAGGCGGCGGAGAACGCTCTGCTGCTCGAATGGGCCTGTGGTGTGTACCGGCACGCGGCGGCCCTCGGCACCCCTCGCGTCCTGGACGAGCGGCAGCAACTCGCGGTGATCGAGGCGGCGATCGCCCGGAACTACGGCACCACTCAACCCCTGCAGGAGGGCAAGCCATGAGAGTCGTCACGATGGGCGTGCACGTGCTGGACGTGCTGGTCCGGCCGGTGGACGCGATACCCGAGGGGCAGGGCGCCACCCTGGTCGAGGACATCAGGATGACCGCCGCCGGTACCGCCGGCGGGACCGCGCTCAGCCTCGCCAAGCTCGGCGCCACCGTGCAGAGCGCCGGGGCCATCGGCGCCGACGCGACCGGCGACATGCTGGTGCAGCTGCTCGGGAAGGCCGGGATCGACACCGGCTTCCTCGTCCGCCGTACCGACACCGCCACCTCGGCGAGCGTGCTGCCCATCCGGCCCAACGGCGACCGGCCCTCCCTGCACCTGCTCGGCGCCAACATCACCTACGGCGTCGACGACGTGCCCTGGGACGCCCTCGCCGAAGCCGGTCATCTCCACCTGGGCGGACCGGAGTTGATCGGCGTGGACGTCGCCGCGCGCATCCTGCACTTCGCCAAGGAGCACGGGGTGACGACCTCCGTGGACCTGCTCGCGCCGGGCGTGCTCGGCAGCTTCGAGCAGATCGCCGCGGCGCTGCCGTACGTGGACCACCTCCTGCCCAACGACGACCAGGTGCGGGGCTTCTCAGGCGAGGACGATCTGCTCGCGGGCGCGAAGAAGCTGGTCGGCGCCGGCGCCGGGCTGGTGGCGGTCACCCGGGGCGGCGACGGCGCGCTGCTGGTCACCGCCGAGGGCGCCGAGCCGGTGCCCGCCTTCGAGATCGACGTCGTGGACACCACTGGCTGCGGCGACGCCTTCTCGGCCGGATTCGTCTACGGCATCGGGCTGGGCCGCACCCCGTACGAATCCGCCGTCCTCGGCAACGCCGTGGCCGCACTGGTCGCCCAGGGGCTCGGCAGCGACCACGGGGACTTCGACCTCGCCGTCGCCGACGCGTTCGCGGCCACGGGTGTCAGGCGGGCCTAGCTCGGCGTTCGTCCTCGGCCCGGCCGGTGCCCGTCGTCCCTCACCCTTCGACCTGCGACGGAACGGATGCCGCGTGGGCGGCGGTGACAAGCAGCTCCAGGCCCTGGTGCGGTCTTGCCCAGCAGCCCCGGTCCCGGCCACGCTCGGACGCAGAGCCATCTCGACTCCTCGGGGGGGACCTGTGGACCACCTCACTCGCCGTAACCGGCGCGGCGGCCTCGGCTGCTTCCTGCTCGCCGTGGTCGTCATCGCTGCCGTGATCGCACTGGGCGTGTGGGCGTGGCAGCAGCCCGGCGGGGACACGCCCAGCTACTGGCACTGAACAACCCGGCCCGGAGCCGGAGGCCTCACCAGCGCAAACGCAGGGCGATCCGGGGCAGGAACCCCTCACCGTCAGGAAAACGTGAAGCAGCGGCTGTTGGCAAGCGGCCCGCCTCCCGGGTGACAACCCGGCTGCTTCGGGCCGGCCCTTCTGCCGGCTCATGCGGCTCCACCGGTGACAACTGCCGAGCCTCGGCACACTGGGCAACCCTCCTTCGGATGTTCGCTCGTCCCCGGTGTCCGTGTTCGGACGGAGACCGGCAACAGCTCGGTTAATAACTGCCCGCTGGTTGGTTACCGGAGAGTGAGCGGTCCATGATGGCCCCATGACGTTGGCCGCGCGTGCTCTGGCGCAACTGGCGACCTGGCCCGACCTGACCGAGGCCGTACCGAGCTGCGGGCTGGGTCAGGCCGTCCGTTCCGCCCAGGGCGAGATCGCGCACTTCCACTCCGAACGCGATGTGGACCTGCGGCTCACCGCCCACGCCATCCGGCACTTCGCCAAGAACCTCAAGAGCACGGGGGCGATCCGGATCGTCCCGGGCTCCCAGTGGGTGACCCTCCGGCTCGACGCGGCGAGCGACGTCGACCTGCTGCTGACCCTGGTGAGCGTCGCCCTCCAGGCCCAGCAGAGCTGGCCCGACCCGGCCGACCGGCCCGTGTTCGGCTGCAACGACGAGCGGGGCGCGGGCTTCGTCAGCGCGGACACCAGCGGGAGGTGACGGGGGACCGGGCCGGCCGGACGCACCGCGTCAGACGGTCAGCACCCGGATTCCCGCCTCCTCGAACCCGCGCACCACAGCCGGCGCCGCCGCCGCGTCCGTGACCAGCGTGTCCACCAGGTCCGCCGGGCAGATCCGGGCGAACGCCCGCGCGCCCAGTTTGCCGGAGTCGGCGGCGACGATCACGCGGGCCGCACGCTCGCACAGCAGCCGGTCGACCGCGGCCTCCGCCTCGTCATGGGCGGCCGCCCCGTGCGCGACGTCGAAGCCGACCACGCCGAGCACCGCCACGTCGAGGCTGATCTGCCCCAGCACCCCGTCCGCGAGGGGACCGACGAGCTCGTACGACTGCGGGCGGGCCACCCCGCCCGTCACCACGATCTTGAACTGGGGCCGTACCGCCAGCTCGTTGGCGATGTTGAGCGCGTTCGTGACGATCGTCAGCGCCGGTGTGCCGGTGCCGAGGTCCCCGCGCACGGCCAGCGCACGGGCCACCTCCGTGGTGGTCGTGCCGCCCGTCAGCCCCACCGCCTCACCCGGCGCGACCAGCTCCGCCACCGCCTTGGCGATCCGCTGCTTCTGGGAGGCCTGCCGGGCCGTCTTGTAACGCAACGGCAGTTCGTAGGAGACCCCGTGCACCACCGCCCCGCCCCGGGTGCGCACCAGCAGCTGCTGCTCGGCGAGCTGGTCGAGGTCGCGGCGGATGGTGGCCGCCGAGACCGCCAGCTCGGTCGCCGCCTCCTCGACCTCGAGGCGGCCGCGCTCGACCAGCAGCTCGAGCAGCGCCTTCCAGCGCGCGTCGCGCGACATCGGCCGCCTCCGTTCCCCGGTCCTGTCGGCCCTCGGTCTCCTCGATCTTCCGGTGACCCTAGCGCACCTGCGCAGGCGGTCGGATGCTTGATAGTGATTGATATCGCGCTCTATCTTGCAAGAACAATCACCACGGGGAGGGTAGTGATATGTCACATATCGCTGAGGAGCTGAACAGCCAGCCCGAGTGCTGGACGCGAGCCGCCGGCCAGGCGACCCGCCGAGCCCACGCGCTCCCGGCACCGGGCGAGCGGGTCGCCCTGGTCGGCTGCGGCACCTCCTTCTTCATGGCCCAGGCCGCCGCCGTCCTGCGTGAGTCCGCCGGGCACGGCGAGACGGACGCCTTCGCCGCCTCGGAGTTCCCGTACGGGCGGTCCTACGACCGGGTCCTGGCGCTCACCCGGTCCGGTACCACCACCGAAGTACTGAGCCTTCTAGGCGAGTTGAAGGGGCGGGTGCGCACCGCCGCGATCACCGCCGACCCCGGCACGCCCGTGGCCGATGCCGCGGACGACCTCGTCGTCCTGGACTTCGCCGACGAACGCTCCGTCGTCCAGACCCGCTTCGCGACCAGCGCCCTCACCCTGCTCCGGGCCCACCTCGGCCTGCACACCGACGCCGTGGTCGCCGACGCCCGCACCGCCCTCTCCGTACCCCTGCCCCCAGGGCTCGCCGAATGCGGGCAGTTCACCTTCCTCGGACGCGGCTGGACCGTCGGACTCGCGAACGAGGCCGGACTCAAGATGCGCGAGGCCGCGCTGTCCTGGACCGAGGCCTATCCGGCGATGGAGTACCGGCACGGCCCGATCAGCATCACCACCCGCGCCACCGCCACCTGGATGTTCGGTCCGGCCCCGGCCGGACTCGCGGAACAGGTCGGCGCCACCGGGGGGTTGTGGGTGCAGGGCACCCTCGACCCGCTCGCCGAACTCGTCCGCGCCCAGCGCCTCGCGGTCGCCGTCGCCGCCGCCCGGGGCCTCGACCCGGACCGGCCGCGCCATCTCACCCGCTCGGTGATCCTCGCCCCCTCCGACGGGGAGTGAGCGTGCCTCTCGCAGCCACCGGCGCGCTGCTGACCCGGGCCGCCGAAGCCCGGTCAGCCATAGCGGCGTTCAACGTCATCACCCTGGAACACGTGGAAGCCGTCATCGCCGGCGCCGAGGCGGCAGGTTCGCCCGTCGTCCTCCAGGTCAGCGAGAACGCGGTGAAGTTCCGCCAGGGACGCCTCCTGCCGCTGGCCCGCGCCGCCGTCACCGCCGCCGAACAGGCCGAGGTGCCGGTCGCCCTGCACCTGGACCACGTCCGCAGCGACACCCTGCTCCGCGAGGCACCCCACGCCGGGTTCAGTTCGGTGATGTACGACGCGTCCCGGCTGCCGTACCCGGACAACCTCGCGGCGACCGCGACCGCCGTCGACTGGGCGCATGCCCAAGGGCTGTGGATCGAGGCCGAGTTGGGCGAGGTCGGCGGCAAGGACGGCCGGCCGGCGCTGGACGCGCACGCACCCGGCGCACGGACCGACCCGGACGAGGCGCGGGACTTCGTGGCCGGCACCGGTGTCGACGCACTGGCCGTGGCGATCGGCAGCGCGCACGCCATGACCACGCGCACCGCCACCCTCGACCACGAGCTGCTCAGACGCCTCGCCGGCGTCGTGCCGGTCCCGCTCGTCCTGCACGGCTCCTCCGGAGTCCCGGACACCGGCCTGACCGCCGCGGTCGCCGACGGCATCGCCAAGGTCAATGTCGGCACGGCGCTCAACATGGCGATGATCGGGTCCGTCCGCCGCTTCCTCACGGAGCATCCCGAGGCCGTCGACCCCCGAGCCCCCCTCGACCTCGGCAGGCAGGCCATGGCCCGGGAGGTGACCAGGATCATCGGCGTGCTGGCCGGCGGGACTAGCCGCGCCTGACGGCCTTCAGCACCACGAACTTCGGGTCGCCCGCCACCAGCCGGCAGTTGCCGAACAGGCGGCGCAGCGTGACGTGGTACCCCAGGTGCCGGTTGCCGACCACCCACAGTTCGCCGCCCGGCCGCAGCGCCCGCTTCGCCCCGCTGAACATCCGCCACGCCGTCGCGTCGGTGGTCGCCTGGTGGGAGTGGAACGGCGGGTTGTTCAGCACCACGTCCACGCTGCCGTCGGCGACCCCGGCCAGCCCGTCCCCGACCCGGAACTCCGCGTGTCCGGGCACCCCGTTGGCCTTGTAGGTGGCCTCCGCCGAGGCGACCGCCTGGAACGACTCGTCCACGAACAGCACCTCGGCCGTCGGGTCGGCCAGCGCCACCGCCGTACCCACGACCCCGTTCCCGCACCCGAGGTCCACGATCCGCCGGCCCCCCTCCGGCAGGTGCGCCAGGAAGAACCGGGTACCGATGTCGAGCCGGTCGGCGCAGAAGACGCCGGCGTGGTTGACGACCGTACGCCCGGACACCGCGCCGATGCCGTCGGGCAGCGCGTAGCTGTACGGCCACGGGTTCGCCGGGCGCTCAAGGGCCGGATCCGGCGTGCAGTGGATCAGTCGGGCCTTCTGCTCGGCCAGCGAGGTCCGGGTCGGCCCGAGGATCCGCTCGAACAACCGCAGCGTCGACGTGTGGATCTCCTTGACCATGCCGGTGCCGACCACGACCGTGCCCGCGTGCACGGCGGGCGCCAGCCGCAGCAGCTGGTCCTCAAGGAGCGCCAGGCTCTTGGGCACCCTGACCAGCAGCACGTCCACCCGCTCCGGCGGCGGGTCCTGGGTGGTCAGCAACCGCACCGCGCCCGGCTCGACCCCGGCCCGCGCCAGGTTGACCCGGGTCGCCTCCTGGCTCAGGTACGAGTCGGTGACCTGCACCGGCCGGTGCTCCGCGAGCGCCGTGGCCAGCGCCCCCCAGCGGTCGCCGAGCACCACCACCGCGCCGGACAGACCGATCCGCTCCCGGTCCAGGTACCGCAGCAGGTACGCGTCGGAGGCGTCCCAGGCACGCAGCCGGTCGCGCGGATCCTCCGGGAAACGGGACAGCTCGAACTCGCCCCAGGCAGTCGTCATACGGTCGCTCATCGTGCGTCCAGGCTAGCCGAACCGCAGATCAGGCCCGGTCGGGCAGGATGGGGGGCATGGAGGATGAGCTGTTCCCCAGGGCGCGCGCCCGCATCGCGCCGGGCGCCGTGCACGTCCCCGACTGGCTGGACGCGGACCGGCAGCGCGCGCTGCTCACCGCCTGCCGCGACTGGGCCCGGCCCCCGGCCGGCCTGCGCACGGTCCGCACCCCCGGCGGCGGCACGATGACCGCCCGCCAGGTGTGCCTGGGCTGGCACTGGTACCCGTACACCTACGCCCGCACGGCCGTCGACGGTGACGGTGGCCCCGTGAAGCCGTTCCCGCCCTGGCTCGGCGAACTGGGCCGCCGCGCGGTGACCGACGCCCTCGGCCCCGAAGCGGTCGCCGGATTGTCGTACGACATCGCCCTGATCAACTTCTACGACGCCGACGCCCGCATGGGCATGCACCGCGACGCCGACGAGAAATCGGACGCACCGGTGGTGTCGCTGAGCCTGGGGGACAGCTGCGTGTTCCGTTTCGGCAACACGGAGAGCAGGGGCAAGCCGTACACGGACGTGCGGTTGCGCTCGGGTGACCTGTTCGTGTTCGGGGGCGAGTCCCGGCGCGCCCACCACGGAGTGCCGAGGGTGTACCCGGGCACGGGACCGCCGGAGCTGGGCCTGGCCGGCCGGCTCAATGTCACGCTGCGCGTCAGCGGCTGGTGACCGGCCCCGGCCGGAGCGCACCCGAAGAGGCGCGGGGCGCGGTCGAAGAGGCGCGGGGCGCGGTCGAAGAGGCGCGGGGCGCGGTCGAAGAGGCGCGGGGCGCGGTCGAAGAGGCGCGGGGCGCGGTCGACATGGGGCTGCCGCGGCGTGGGCGCTACCGGCCCCGACGGCGCCGCACCTTCCCTGCGGCCGCTTCTGCGGATCATGGCAGACTCCCTCCCATGAGCGGAAAGGCGGCCCCCGGCCCGACGGGGAACGGAACCTCGAAACCCCGGTTGGACAGGGGACGTGGCGCACTCGGCCCCGCCCTGGAACTCGTCCACACCGGCCGCGCCCCCACCCGCGCGGTGCTCACCGCGGAGCTCGGCGTCACCCGGGCCACGGCCGGCGCCGTCGCCGCCGAACTGGAGGCGCTCGGCCTGATCAGGGTCGACGCCCACCCCGGCGCCGCAGCCGGTTCGCAGGGCCGCCCCTCGCATCGCCTGGAGGTCGCCGAGCACGGGCCCGTCGCCCTCGCCGCCCAGGTCCATGCCGACGGCTTCCGCGCCGCGCTGGTCGGTCTGGGCGGCCGCATCGTCGCGACCGCGCCCGGCTGCGAGACCGTCGACGCCGACCCGGCGAAGGTGCTCGGCTCGGTGGTCGAAGCCGGCGCCGACCTGCTGCGCAGCACCGGCCTCCGGTGCGTCGGCGCCGGTCTCGCCGTGCCGTCCGCCGTCGCCCAACCGGAGGGCCTGGCCCTCAACCCCCTGCACCTGGCCTGGCCGGTCGGGGCACCCGTGCGCCGGATCTTCGCGGAGTGCGTGCGGGCGGCCGGGATCACCGGTCCGGCGTTCGCGGGCAACGACGTGAACCTGGCCGCGCTGGCCGAACACCGGCACGGCGCGGGCCGGGGCGCCCGGGACCTGCTGTGCGTGGCCACCGGGCACCGAGGCGTCGGCGGCGCGCTGGTCCTGGACGGCCGTCTGCACACGGGGAGTTCGGGCCTCGCCCTGGAGGTCGGTCACCTCGCCGTGAACCCCGAGGGCCGCCCCTGTCACTGCGGCAGCCGGGGCTGTCTGGACGTGGAGGCCGATCCGCTGGCGCTGCTGGTCGAGGCGGGCCGCGAGCCCGGCCCCGAGGTGTCACTGCTCCGGCAGGCCGAGGACCTGATCCGCGACCACTACGCGGACCCGACCGTCCGCGGGGCGACCGAGGCCCTGGTCGACCGGCTCGGTCTGGGCCTTGCGGGGCTGGTCAACATCCTCAACCCCGACCGCATCATCCTCGGCGGCCTGCACCGCACCCTCCTGGACGCCGACCCGGAACGGCTGCGCGCCGTCGTCGCCGACCGCAGCCTGTGGGGCCAGAGCGGCAGCGTGCCGATCCTGCCGTGCACGCTGAGCCACAACAGCCTCGTGGGGGCCGCGGAGTTGGCCTGGCAGCCGGTGCTGGACGACCCGCTGGGGGCACTTCGGTGACCTGCCCGCCGCCCACCACCGCGCCGCCAGTCCCCACGACGCCGCCACCAGCGGGCGCCTGAGGCCGGAACGGCGTCGGTCTCCGCGTCGTCCGTCCGGGGCACGGGGCCGTCCCCGCGACCGCCCTGTCCGGCTCGCCGCCCGCGCGTTCAGGACGCGGTCAACCGTCCCCGCGGGCGGAGGAGCGTGCCCGCCACCGCGTACTCCCCGCGAGGTACGGCGACTGCCGTCGGCCGCAGGACGACCCGGACCCCGCCTCGGAGTCAGGCTCAGGTCAGCACACCCGGACCTTCCTGACGGAGGAGTTGGACCAAGATGCAGAACCTGGCGAACTGGGACGGCGGACCCGGCCCGTGGATCCTGTTCTTCCCGCTGATCTGGGCGGCCGTCGTGATCGGCGGCGTCACGTTCCTGCGCCGCACCGCGTGGCGCGCCCGCGGCGGACCCTGGCGTCCGGCGGACGCGGGACGTCCGTCCGGCGACTCACCGCTCGTGGTCCTCGGCCGCCGCTTCGCCGCCGGCGAGATCGACGAGGACGAGTACTGGCGCCGGCTGTCCGTCCTGGAGGAGCACTTCGGCCGCCTCGGCAAGCCCGGCGCGGCATGACCGCCCGCCGCGCCGGGACGTGCCGCGGATCCGGCGAGGAGTGAACAGGCGGCGAGACTCGGCGAGGAGACTCACCGCCCGCTCAACTGGCGACAGCCGAGCGGGCGGGAGCGTGCGCGGCGCCGGGGAGGGCGGCGGTGGCGTGTGCGGGGGCGGGCGCGTGCGCGGTGGCGTGTGCGGGGACCGGCGCGCCCGCTGTCGCGGGTTCCGGCTCGATGATCCGGCGGGGTGCCGGTTCGGCGAGCCGGCGCTGCGGGCGGGCCGCCTTCGCCGTGGCCGTCGGCGCGGGCAGGGTGAACCACACGACCTTGCCGTCGTCGTGCGGCCGCACCCCCCAGCTCTCGCTGACCGCGGCCACCATCGCGAGCCCCCGGCCGCAGGTGGCCATCGGCGCGATGTCCGTCCCGTCCTCGACGACGGGCAGGCGTGGATCGTGGTCACGGACCGACACCGTGAGACGGTCGAGCTGCAGCTCGATCTCCACCGTGCAGTTCTTGTCGGGCTGGGCGTGCCGGTGCACGTTGGTCAGCAACTCCGTCACGCCGAGCGCGGCCCGGTCGATCAACGGATCGAGACGCCAGTAACGCAACTGCGCAGATACGATTCTGCGGACCTGGCCGATCCGCGAGGGCAATGCTTGGAGCTCCACCGAGCAGTGTCTGCTTGGGTGTTTGATCACGGCTGCGACTCCCCGACGTGAGGTCCGGAAGAACACGGAGAACGGATCCAGCAGGGTGCCGCCGTCCATGGGGCCGCCTGCTGTCGTGACCGGCGGGCTGGTTCGCAGCGTTATCGCCGGTAGACCCAGAGTGACGTGAGACAAGCGTGACCCGGCGCACACGGTCCCGCAACTCGCCGTGGTCCGGTGGCCGTGCCCCGCCGCCCGCGGGGTTCAGTGATCGCGCCCCGCGGCCCGCCGTACCGCCTCGATGAAGCGGCGTGCCGTGGGCGGACCGGGCTCGCCCGGCGCCGGATCCTGGTCACCGAGGGTGAGTGAGTAGCGCTGGCCGTTGAGGTCGGCCAGGGCCCGGTCCTGCGACGCGAACCACGGCTTCGAGGCCCGTACGGCCTGTACCGGTGCGCTGTCGATCTCGCTGCCGTAGCTCGTCAGCAGCTGCAGCCTGCCGTCCCTTATCCGGACCTGCCCGGCCCGGGTGAGCGAACGCAGTCGCTTGTCGATCCGCACGCCCTTCGCCGTGAACTCCGGCTCCGCCATCCTGCCCCGCCCCTTTTCGAGTACCTCGGTCGCCGCCCCGAAGCCTGCGGCCCCGGCCCGGCGTGCTCCGACTCGTGCTGTGATCCAGTGTGCGCCCCCGTTCGAGACGTTCGTCCCGTCCGGTGGCAGTCTGCCCGCCCTCGGCGCGGAGCACCAGTACGCGGGGAGCGTCGGGCGGGGGGCGCATCGGAGCACTCGCCCCGATGCGCCCCCGACGCGTTCGCGCCACCGTTCGGAGCCGTTCCCCAGGGGTGCCTTTGGGTCGCTCAAAGATGAGTTTATGCAGGTGAGAAGCGTGCGGAAGGTGTTTATGATCGAGGCGTCGACCGAGTTCGGACGTCGTCGGCGCGCAGCGTAAGGAGTCCCGCCGTGAGCACCACCCCGCAGATCCGGACCGGCGCCACCCTCGACGTCGACCGCAGCGACGCCGCCTACCGCGACTGGCTCAAAGAGGCCGTCCGCAAGGTCCAGGCCGATGCGAACAGGTCGGCGGACACGCACCTGCTGCGCTTCCCGCTGCCCGAGGCCTGGGGCATCGACCTGTACCTGAAGGACGAGTCGACGCATCCCACGGGAAGCCTCAAGCACCGGCTGGCCCGCTCGCTCTTCCTGTACGGCCTGTGCAATGGCTGGATCCGGCCGGGCCGACCGGTGATCGAGGCGTCCAGCGGCTCGACGGCCGTCTCCGAGGCGTACTTCGCCAAGCTCATCGGCGTGCCGTTCATCGCCGTCATGCCGCGCACCACCAGCGCCGAGAAGTGCCGGCTCATCGAGTTCCACGGCGGTCGGTGCCACTTCGTGGACGACTCGCGGAAGATGTACGAGGAGTCCGCGCGCCTCGCGGTGGAGACCGGCGGCCACTACATGGACCAGTTCACCTACGCCGAACGGGCCACCGACTGGCGCGGCAACAACAACATCGCCGAGTCCATCTTCCGCCAGCTGGAGCTGGAGCGGTTCCCGGAGCCCGCCTGGATCGTCGCCACCGCCGGTACCGGCGGCACGTCGGCGACGCTCGCGCGCTATGTCCACTACACCCAGCGCGACACCCGGATCTGTGTCGCCGACCCCGAGAACTCCTGTTTCTTCGAGGGTTGGACCACCGGCGACCCGGACGTCACGTGCGACTGCGGGTCCCGCATCGAGGGCATCGGCCGGCCGCGGATGGAGCCCAGCTTCGTGCCGGGCGCCGTCGACCGGATGATGAAGGTGCCGGACGCGGCGAGCGTGGCCGCGGTACGTGCGCTGGAGCGGGCCATCGGACGGAAGGCCGGGGGATCCACCGGGACCGGTCTGTGGAGCGCGCTGAAGATCGTCGCCGAGATGGTGGCCGAGGGGCGGCGGGGCAGCGTGGTGACCCTGCTGTGCGACCCGGGCGACCGCTACCTCGACAAGTACTACTCGGACACGTGGCTCGCCGAGCAGGACCTGGACATCACGCCCTACGCGGCCGCGATCGACTCCCTGCTGGCGACGGGGGTCTGGCCCGGCTGAGCCGCTACCGCGCGAGGCGCCGGTCCAGTTCGCCGACCGCGCCCCGGAAGGCCCGGCCCAGCCCCGCGCGTGCCATCCTGACCGCGAGGCGGAACGGCACGGTGCCGTCCACGGCGAAGGTCCACTGCACGCGGGTGCCGCCGCCGGACGGGGCGAGCCGCCATTCCTCGGCGATGGCGTGCACGCCGGGCGCGTTGGTCGCGTCCACCCGGTAGGCGTACACCTCGGCGGCCTCGGCCGCGATGACCGTCTCCCGGAATCGCCCGCCGCCCTTGAGCCGGACGTCGCGGCCCGCGCCGTCGTCGACGGACTCCGCACGGGTCACCGCGGAGAACCACTCCGCCCAGCCGGGCACGTCGTCGTTGAGGGCGTGGAAGACCCGCTCGGGCGGCGCTGACATCTCCCGTGCGAAGACCAGACGTACCGGCGCGGTCTCGACGAAGTCGAGCCCCACCGGGCGCAGTCGGCGCGTCATGGACGAGAACCCCCTTGAGCGAGAAGGCGGCTGACCAGCCTCGCCACGATAACTGGCGGTCCGTCAGATGTCTGCACCGCCGACGCGATCAGCCCTCCGCCGCGCCGGCCACCACCAGCCGGCGCAGATGCTCCGAGATCTCCGCACGTGCCGAGGCCGGCAGACCCGCGTCGGTGACCAGCGTGTCGACCTGCTCCAACTTGGCGAACGAACTCAGGCCCACCGTGCCCCACTTGGTGTGGTCGGCGACCACGACCACCCGGCGGGCCGACTGCACCAGGCGGCGGTTGGTCTCCGCCTCCGCGAGATTCGGCGTGGAGAGACCGGCCTCGACCGATATGCCGTGCACCCCGAGGAAGAGCAGGTCGAAGTGGAGCGCCGCGATCGCCTGGTCGGCCACCGGGCCGACCAGCGAGTCGGACGGGGTGCGCACGCCGCCGGTCAGGACCACCGCCGCCGCGCCCTGCCGCGGCCCGGAGACCCGCTGGGCCGCGTGGAAGACGTCGGCGACCCGCACCGAGTTCGTCACCACCGTCAGGTCGGGGACCTCCAGCAGATGATGGGCCAGCGCGTACGTGGTCGTACCGCCGGACAGGGCGATCGCCGTGCCCGGCACCACCAACTCGGCCGCGGCTCGCGCGATGTCCTCCTTGGCGGTCAGCTCCAGCCCCGACTTGGCCTCGAACCCGGGCTCATGGGTGCTCGCCTCGACCACCGGCACAGCGCCGCCGTGCACCTTCTCCAGCACACCCTGGCGAGCCAGCGCGTCCAGGTCGCGGCGCACCGTCATGTCCGACACACCGAGCTTGCGGGTCAGCTCGTTCACCCGCACGCCGCCCCGGCGCCGGACCTCGTCCAGGATCAGGGCGCGGCGCTGCTCCGCGAGGAGGTTCTGGTTCTCACTCACGTACGCTCCGGTCCTCTCGCCTCAAACCGTCCGACACGCCCTGCCAACCGGCCCCGACCAGGACATTCCGACCGGCCCCGGTGCGCGGGCGCCCCATCCTTTCACGGGACCACACAGGTTGCGCCACTCCCTGTGGCCGCGCACACATGTCATCTGGACACCATGTGTTGCCCTGGATGTCACACACCCCAGGGAAATCCAGAACCAGTGGCGTGACCAGTGGCGTGACCAGTGGCGTGACCAGTGGTGTGCGTCACACCGGAACCGGGCGATCCTGAGGTACGCACCCAGACGGACCAGCGTCCCGCCGAGCGGCCCGCCGCACCGGAGACCGACCTGGGCTCCTGGTCCACGGGGTCGGCGGCACCACCCGAGAAGATGCCGGTGGTCCGCGCACGGTGCGGATCACCGGCGACGACACCGCCGCCGACTTCCGGCCTGCCGACGACACCGACGCCGAGTCCCGACCCGGCGACCACCTCGATCGGCCCCCTGGCCCACGCCCTGGAGCCCGGCCGCACCTCCCTGGGCAGCCCCGGCTTCCGGTACGGGCGCCGGACCGGCCGCGGCCGGAGCTTCCCGGGCAGCGGGCGCGACCGCGGTCGGCTGGTCAGGGGAGTTCGGGAAGATCCTCCGGGTACAGCAGGGTGAGGTCGTCGGTGCTCGGGTCCGCGAGCTGGGCGACCCGGCTCGCGTGCCGTTCCACCATCGCCTCGAAGGTCTGCCGGGCGGTACGGCCGTTGCCGAACGCGGGGCCCTTCGGGAGCACTGTGAAGTACTTCAGCAGCGCGTCACCGGCGCCCGGCGCCAGCCGGTACTCGTGTTCGTCGGCCTGCTGCTGCACGATCCGCAGCAGCTCCTCCGGACCGTAGTCGCTGAAGGTGATGGTCCGGGAGAACCGCGACGCCACACCGGGGTTGACCGAAAGGAACCGCTCCATCTCCTCCGTGTAGCCCGCGACGATCACCACGACGGAGTCCCGGTGGTCCTCCATCAGTTTCACCAGCGTGTCGATGGCCTCCTTGCCGAAGTCCCGCCCGGCGTCCTCCGGCGACAGCGCGTACGCCTCGTCGATGAACAGCACCCCGCCGTGCGCCCGCTGGAAGGCCTCCTGGGTGCGGATCGCCGTGGAACCGATGTGCTCGCCGACCAGGTCGACGCGGGACACCTCGACCAGGTGGCCCTTCTCCAGTACTCCGAGGGAGGCGAGGATCTCGCCGTAGAGCCGGGCGACCGTCGTCTTGCCCGTGCCGGGGGAGCCCGTGAACACCAGGTGACGCTTGACCGAGGCGGCCTTGAGACCGGCCTGCCGGCGGCGCCTGCCGACCTCGATCATGTCGGTCAGCGCACGGACCTCGCGCTTGACGCTGTCCAGGCCGACCAGCGCGTCGAGCTCGCCCAGCACGGCCTGGGAGGTCCGGGCCGGTTCCGCGGGCGCGGCCGGGGTGATGAGCGGCTCCTGCTCGGCGCTGCGCTGGCCGGGGATCGCGCCCAGCAGACCGGGGGACTGCTGCGAGGTCTGTACGGCGGTCTCGCGCGCCGCGGGCGGCCGCAGGCTGCCGCTCTCGTCGCTGGTGCAGTCCTCCACCACCGGGCCGGTGCCCGTCCCCGCGTCCGGACCGCCGTCCGCGAACTCGTAACCCCCGCGCGCACACCGCTCCGTACGGCACCTGCGCAGCGTCGTGCGGCAGCCGTCGATCACATGGAAGCCGTAGCCGCCGCTGCCGGTGACCCGGCAGTTCTCGAAGGTGCCGCGGCCCCCCGCCGACACGTAGAAGCCCGCCTCCGCCGGGGAGTCGACCGTGCACCGCTCGATCGTGGGGTCGGCGCCCTTGGTGACGATCACGCCGGTCTGGGTGCCGTCCACCGTGCAGTTGTTGAGGGTGCCGCCGCTGCCGTGATCGCGGAACCAGGCACCGGTGGCCGCGTCCCGGATCCGGCAGTCGTCGAGCTGCGCGGTGGCGCCGTCGCTCACCGACACCGCCGTGTTGCGCACCTGGGAGAGATCGCTGTCGACCACGTCCGCGCGGGAGCCGCGGTCCAGCACGAACAGGGCGTCCGGCACGTCGTGCACCCGGCAGGAGTCCAGCACCGCGGTGGCGCCGTCGCTGACCCACACCGCCGGATAGTCGCCGGTGCTGTCGAAGATCTCGCACTGGTTGGCGTCCACCCGGGTGCCCGGGTCCCACACCGACAGGCCGTTGCGCCCGAACTGCCGCACCGTCGTCCGGGTCAGCGTCAGCACCGACCGCGAGCGCAGATCGACCGCGTTCTCCGGGATGTCGTGGATCCGGCAGTCCGCGAGGGTCAGCACCGCGTCCGTGTCCAGCGTGACCCCGTCGGCGGTGGTGCGGTGCACGTCGCAGTCGGTGAGGTGTGCCGTCGCCCGCGCGCTGACCTGCACACCGGAGCCGCGCACCTCGTAGATCTCGCACCCCACGGCTTCCAGCGCGGAGCCCTCCCCGGTCGCCGTCATGCCCGTGCCCGACGCGTGGTGCACCCGGCAGCGCTCCAGCCGCGGGTGGCCGCCGCCGCGCACCGCCACGCCGGCCTGCCCGGCCGCCACGACCTCGCACTCCTCGAACACCCCGCCGCCGTCCAGTACGGCAATGCCGATGCCGGCCGGATTGTCGACGGTGCACCGCCGGACGGTCGGCCGGGCTCCGCCGCGCACTTCGATGCCGGCGGCGGACCTGGTGACGATCCGCACGTCCAGCAGCTCGGGCGTGCCCTCCTCGACCAGCAGCGCGGGCGCGGCCGCGTCCTGACCCTCGACATGCAGGTCCTGTACGACCGCCGAGGCGCGCACGGTCAGCGGGACACCGTCCACCGGGGCGATGCGCACCGATCCCGGCGAGCCCTCCGGACCGCGCAGCGTCACCGCGCGCTGGACGACGAGGTTCTCCCGGTAGGTGCCGGGTGCGACGGTGAGGACGTCGCCGTCGGCTGCGGCCTCCAGGGCGGCGGCGAGCGAGGCGTACTCACCTGTGCGGCGCCGCCACCGCGATGTGCCGGTGTGCGTCACCTGGACCGTGCCCTGTGCCATGGCGTTGCCGTGCCCCCACCTCGTCGTACAGATCGCCGGCTCGCCGTCGGGGCGGCCACCGTGGACGGTGCCCGGCCTCCTGTGGTCCGCTCGCGCGCGGGTCGATGCCGAATGCGCTTCGGCCGGTCCACCGTAGCGTGCGCCGAGGTGGTGGACCGACCAGAGACGGAAAGGCCGTCAGCTGCCCGTGCCTGCCTTGCCCCAGTCCGGGCCCGCCCGTTCCCAGGCCTGGTCCCACCGTGCGTACCTGCGACGGACCATACGCCAGACGATCATCCGTCTGACGCCGTCGACCAGTCCCGCGGTGAGCAACGCCGCGCCGAACCCGGCCAGCACGGCGTGCGTGGTGGCCGTCGCGGAGTCCAGCGGGCGGCCCGTGATGACGCCGTGCCGGTCCGCCCAGAGATCGAAGTGGTCGCCCTTGTGCGGGGAGGCGAGGGTCGTCAGGACCGGGCCGTGCCGCCGGGTGCCGTCCGGCGCGGTCCAGTCGGCGAGGACCCGGCTGCGGTTGTCGTGGGCGCTGGTGGCGTCGGGGTCGGGTTCCACCGGCGCGCCGCCGAGCCGGCGCACCACCGTGGCCAGGACGAGGTGCCGGTCGTGGTGCTGCTGCCGGACCGAGCGCTGGAGGGTGCCCTGGGCGGCGGCGCCGACGAACGAGCCGAGCACCGGCGCGGCCACCACGATCAGGACCAGAGTCACCAGGGCCACCCAGGCCTCGACCAGGTCGGTCGCGCGGCGCAGCGGGTTGTGCCGCCACCGCCACAGGCCGCGGATCGCTCGCACCGGCCACCACCCCCTTCCCGCTCCGTGATAACCCCGCCCGGCCCGTTCGCCCGAGCCGTCGGCCGAAGAGAGAGCGAAATCACCCCGGCCCAGGCCTCACACGAACGTCTCACGACCCCAACGACCGGGACGCGGGCGGGGGTTCCCGCGCGGTCGCGGAGATCGCCCGAGGCGCGGGGGCGACGCGGTCGGAGGCGGCCGGTGAGAGGTCGGTCGGGGTGCGGCCGGTCGGGGTGCGGCCGGTCGGGGTGCGGCCGGTTGGGGCGTGGGCCGCCCCCGCTCGGCCGTCGAGCCGTTCGGCCGCTGGAACCCTCGCCGCCGATGCGACTGGCCAACGGCGGCGCCCGGTCACCGACTTCGCCGGTCACCGACTTCGCCGGTCACCGACTTCGCCGGTCACCGACTTCGCCGGTCACCGACTTCGCCGGTCACCGACTTCGCCGGTCCGCCGACTTCGCCGGTCCGCCGACTTCGCCGGTCCGCCGGCGCCGTCGGTCCGTCGACGGGCCTTCGGAATCTCAGCCGAGGATCCGGACCGGGTCGCCCACCCGGATCGTGCCGGGGGAGTGCGGGACCAGGTTCTGGCCGAAGATCAGCTGGTTGCCGGATCTGCGGTGCCGTGCCAGTGTCCGCAGCGGCTCTCGGCCGCGCTCTGCGGTGGCCTGGTCGGTCGTGGTCACCACGCACCGCCCGCACCTCTTCGCGACCCGGAACTCCACCTCGCCGATGGCGATCCGGCTCCAGTCGTCCTCGGCCCAGGCCTGTGTGCCGCGCACGACCACGTTCGGCCGGAACCGGTTCATGGGCAGTGGGCCCTCGTCGGCGTGTTCCCCCTGCGCGATCAGGGCGTTGAGGGCGTCCAGCGACGCCTGTGCGGTGACCAGCAGGGGAAAGCCGTCGGCGAAGCTCACGGTCTCGCCCGGCAGCGCGTAGTGCGGGTCGACCGGGCGGCGGCTCGCGGGGGCGTCCATGTGGGCGAGGCGGACGTCGGCCTCCAGATACGCGCCGCACCACGCGTGTGCCGCGTCCGCCGCGAGGACCGCCTCCACCTTGGTTCCGAAGATGTCCACCGGCACCGTGCTCCCCGGCTGAGGGACCGGCACGGTCAAGGGCGGGCATCCGGGCGCGGACAGACGTACGCCGCCGCCGGGCAGCAGCTCGGCAGCGGCCAGCGCGAGGCGCGGCTGTTCCCGCTGGGTGACGACCTTTCCCCCGTCGTCGATCAGGACCCAGCGTCGGTCACCGGCCAGCCCCCAGGGCTCCACGGCGGCCTCCCGGGGCGAGAAGCCCCGGAGCGCCTTGACCGGATGAACGTGAATGGACTGCAGTTCGGCCTTCCCCATGACGCCATCGTGCCAGGCCGCACGGACATCGGGGGTGCCGATCAGTAGCCGCGGTACTGCTGTTGTTGCTGCTGGTTGTTGTACGGGTCCTGGTACGGAGCCGCCGGTGCGGGGCGCGGAGCGGCCGGGCGCATCGCCTCGTAACCCGAGCCGCTCATCATCGGCCGGGGCGGCTGCGGCTGCTGCGCGGGGTAGCCGCGCGGTCCCGTCGCCTGCTGGGGGATGTACGCCGTGGGCGCCTGCTGCAGCGGTGCGGGCTGCTGCATCTGCTGCGGGTAGCCATAGCCCGCGGCCGGCTGGGAGGGCCCCGCCGGGAGGGCGGGCAGAGCCGACGGCAGCGCGGGCAGGTTGCTGAAGCTGCTGGGCGCGTCGTAGGCGGGAGGGACCCGGATCGGGGCGATCTGCGGGGTGCCCCGCTCGGCCACGAGCGAGTCGTAGATCGGGGTGTCCGGGAAGGAGGCGGAGTAGTAGCCGCCGCCATAGGTGGAGCGGGGGGAGGTCATGGCACATAAGTTAAGCCCACGATGTGCTGGTTGGGGAGACCGATAAGAGGGTTGTTTTCCGTGTCGGCGGTGACGCTGGATCCCTAATCCGAGCGAACTCGGCAAAAAAGGACGGCAATCAGCGTTCTGATCGTGTAAAGGCCGAGTTCCGAGCCGGTTACCGCCAGTTGGCCAGGGATCTTGCTGTGCCGCTCATGGGTGATCCCTGTCCCCGGGAATAGGTTGTGCGGGTAGGGAAGATGCGGGACCGCCGGGACGCGCCCGGCATGCCGACACGCGATGGGGGCGGACATGTCAATGCCGAAAGGATCGAATACGCCGGTGCCGGCCACGGCCCTGCGTGTCGAATTGGGCCGGCGCTCCGGTCCGGGTGTCCCCGACGCGGACGCCTCGGCGCTGCTGCTGGTGGCCGGGAAGGTCCGCTCCGACGGCGACTTCGTCTTCTACAACCAGCCTGAGCACGCCTCCGGCGCGGTCCGCCACGAGGGCAAGCGGCGCTCGGGCGACCTGGTCACGGACACCCTTTTCGTCGACCTCGCGCACGTGGAGACCCCGATCGAGCGAATCGTCCTCGCGGCCTCGGCCGACGGCGGAACGTTCGGGCAGATCCCCGGCCTCTACATCGAGGTCCGGGACGCGGTGGACGCGCGCGTGGTCGCCCGTTTCGACAGCACCGGCGCCACGGTGGAGACCGCGTTCGTACTGGGGGAGTTGTACCGGCGTCAGGGCGGCTGGAAGTTCCGCGCGGTGGGACAGGGGTACAGCAGCGGGCTGGAGGGGCTCGCCACCGATTTCGGGATCACGGTGGACGAGCCGCAGCATCCGACGCCGCCTCCGATGCCGCAGCTCACCCCGTCGGACCCGGTCCCGGCCGGCCCCGCGGCCCCCGGTCCGCTCGCCCCGCCGCACCCCGCCGGCCCGGTCCTGCCGCAGCACCCGGCACCGGTCTCCCCCGGTCCGCAGCCCCCGCCGACCGCGCCCGTACGGCTGTCCAAGGTGACGCTCACCAAGGCGGCGCCCTCCGTCTCGCTGGCCAAGCAGGGCGGCACCTCGGGGGCGTTGCGGGTCAACCTCAACTGGCAGGTCCGCAAGCAGCTCCCCGGCTGGGGCGGGCGGCCCGGCGGATCGGGCGCCCTCGACCTCGACCTGTGCGCCCTGTACGAACTCGCCGACGGCCGCAAGGGCGTCGTCCAGGCGCTGGGCAACGCCTTCGGCTCCGTGAACCGGCCGCCGTACATCCATCTCGACGGCGACGACCGTACCGGCGCCGTGTCGAGCGGCGAGAACCTCACCGTCAACCTCGATCACACCCGGGACTTCCGGCGCATCCTGGTCTTCGTGACCATCTACCAGGGTGCCTCCTCCTTCGCCGACCTGCACGCCACGGTCACCCTCCAGCCCCAGCACGGCGCCCCGGTCGACTTCTCCCTGGACGAGTGCACGGTTCCCTCGACCGTGTGCGCGCTGGCCCTGCTCACCAACACGGGCGGCGACCTCGTCGTGCGGCGCGAGGCCCGCTATCTGGTCCCGGAGCGCGGAGTCAGCCCCCAGCGGACCGTCGACCGCGCCTACGGCTGGGGGATGAACTGGACGCCCGGCCGCAAGTGACCCACCGGACGGTCAGCCTTCGTCGGCGACCGTGTCCGGACGCGCGTACGTGCGGCCCTTCCAGGCGGCGCCGCGCCCCCGGTAGTGCTGCACCGCCGAGTCGACGGTCATGAGGAGGTAGAGGAACGCGGTGAACGGCAGCAGGGGAGCGAGCCGGAGCGGCTGCCGGTAATAGCGGAGCATCGGCACATACGTCGCGGTCATCACCAGCCAGGCCGCGGCGCCGAGGAGCACCGCCGCCGGGTCGCCGGCGACCGCCCCCGCCGCCACCGCCGCCGGCGGCACCAGGTACACCAGCGTGAGACCGGCGACCGTGCCGAGCAGCAGCAGCGGGTTGTGCCGCAGTTGCGCGTAAGCGCTGCGCGAGACCATCCGCCACAGGTCGTGCAGGCGCGGATAGGGACGCACGCTGTTCACCCGGTCGGCGAGCCCCAGCCAGATGTGCCCGCCGGTGCCCTTCACCGCGCGGGCGAGCGCCACGTCGTCGATCACGGCGTGCCGGACGGCCTCCGGGACGCGTGCCCGCGCCGCCGCGTCGGTGCGCAGCAGGACGCAGCCGCCCGCCGCTGCCGCCGTGCGCGACCCCTTCCGCCCGATCCGCCGGAACGGGTACAGCTGGGCGAAGAAGTAGACGAAGGCCGGCACCACGAGCCGTTCCCACAGGCTCGCCACACGCAGCCGGGCCATCTGCGAGACCAGGTCGAAGCCCCCGGTGCGGGCGGCCGCCACCAGCAGCCGCAGGCTGTCCGGCTCGTGCGCGATGTCGGCGTCCGTCAGCAGCAGGTACTCGGGGTCACGCGCGCGTGCCAGGGTCATGCCGTGCCGCACCGCCCACAGCTTGCCCGTCCAGCCCGCCGGCGGTTCGCCGGGCGAGGTCACGGTCAGCGGCAGCCCGCCGTGGCGCGCGGACAGCTCACGGGCCAGCTCGCCGGTGCCGTCGCTGCTGCCGTCGTCGACCAGGAACACCTCCGCCCGCCCCGGATAGTCCTGCGCCAGCAAGGACGGCAGACTCAGGGGCAGCACGGCCGCCTCGTCGCGGGCCGGGACCACCACGCACACGTCCGGCCACCGGGCGGGCTCGCGCAGGGGCGGCAGCCGGACGTCGGTGCGCCAGAAGAAGCCCTGGCAGAGCAGCAGCCAGAGCCAGGCGGCCAGCGATACGGCGGTAATCCACGCGATGGCGCTCACCCGCGCAGTCTGCCCCATGGGGCCTGCTCCCAACGGCCCATCGTCTATCGTGGCCGGGTGAAGATCGCGCTCATCGACTCCGGAATCGGCCTGCTGGCGGCCACCGCAGCGGTACGACGGCTGCGCCCCGACGCCGATCTCGTCCTCTCCTTCGACCCCGCGGGCATGCCCTGGGGTCCGCGCACCCCCGAGGGCGTCACCGAGCGCGCCATGGCCGTCGCCGAGGCCGCCGCCGCCCGCCGGCCCGACGCGCTGATCATCGGCTGCAACACCGCCACCGTGCACTCCCTGCCCGCGCTCCGCGCCCGCCTGGAGCCCGGCATCCCGGTCATCGGCACGGTCCCGGCGATCAAGCCGGCCGCCGCCGGCGGCGGCCACGTCGCCATCTGGGCGACCCCCGCCACCACGGGCAGCGCCTACCAGCGGGGCCTCATCGAGGACTTCGCCGGCGGCGTGCCGGTCACCGAGGTGCCCTGCTGGGGGCTGGCCGAGGCCGTCGAGCATGCCGACCGGGCCGCCATCGACGCCGCCGTGACGGCGGCGGCCCGGCTCACCCCCGACGACGTGACGACCGTGGTCCTGGGCTGCACCCACTACGAACTCCTGGCGGAACGCATCCGCGCCGCCGTCCAGCGCCCGGGCGCCGCCCCTCTGGCCCTGCACGGCTCCGCCGGTGCGGTGGCCGCCCAGGCGCTGCGCCGGATCGGTGCGCAGCCGGCGCCCGACGCACCGGCCACCGGCACGGTGACCGTGCTGCTCAACGGCCGCGAGGGCGACCTGCCGCAGGCCGCGCTCGGCTACGCCGAGGCCCGCCTGCTCCGCGCGGCCAGTCCTGCCGCCTCCCCGTGACGCCTGCGCGGCAGCGGACACCGCCGATGTGAGCAGTCACCCTCCGCGACGCGGTACCCGCGCAGCGAAACCTGAGTAGTCTCGTAGACATGAGGGACCACCCCCGCGACCCCTCTCCGGACAAGGGCGCCTCGCACCCGGACGTCTGGACGGGGCGCGCCACGAACCGGGTCCAGTGGCTGCTGGCGCTGGTCGGCGCGGCCTGCATGGCGCTCGGCATCGAACTGGCCGTGGACTCCGCCTGGACCTCGGGGGTCGCCCCGCTGGTGATGTCGGTCGTCGGCTGCATCGCGGCCGGACTGCTGGTCCTCTTCGGCACCCTCGCCTTCGTGCATGTCGACCTGAAGCTCGACCGGGAGTGCCTGGAGATCCGCTGCGGACACATAGGAGTACCGCGTCGGCGTATTCCGCTCTCCCATGTGGTCGGCGCCGACTTCTCAGCGCAGATCACGCCGCGCCACTGGGGTGGCTGGGGCTACCGCTGGCGCCCCGAGAAGGGCACGGCCGTCGTCGTCCGCCGTGGCGAGGGCATCGTCCTGCGCCTGTGGGACGGCCACACCTTCACGATCACCGTGGACAACGCCGAGTCGGCGGTGCGCGTCATCAGGGAACGCCTGCGGACGATCACACCGGGCACCGCGCACTGACGCAGGCCGCACACATGGGCTCGGCGTACTGACGCAGGCCGCACACATGGGCTCGGCGTACTGGCGCAGGCCTCACACATGGGCTCGGCGCACCTGAGTCCGCGCCGTTCAGCCCCCGGGGCGACTGCCCGGCGCCCCCGCCTCCCAGGGGCGTGCCGTCGCCAGGCCCGCGAGCAGGCCCGCCCCCGCCGAGACCGTCGCTCGCGCGGGAACCGTGTGATTCATCCATCCCGAGACCGCGCTGTCGACCACAAAGTCAACCGCCGTACACTCCCCGAGTGACCGTCACCGCAACTTCCGTGGACCCGTCGGACCAGCTCACGCCGCGTCCCGCGCCCCGCGCACGCGCCCTTCGGCTGCTCCGCCGCCTGGTCCCGGCCGCCGCCTCCGCGCTCAGCGGAGTGCTGCTGTACGTCAGCTTCCCGCCGCGCACCCTGTGGTGGCTGGCCCTGCCCGCCTTCGCCGGACTGGGGTGGGTGCTGCGCGGCCGCTCCTGGAAGGCGGCGCTCGGTCTCGGCTACCTTTTCGGGCTCGGCTTCCTGCTGCCCCTGCTGGTGTGGACGGGTGTGGAGGTCGGCCCCGGGCCGTGGCTGGCGCTGGTGGCGATCGAGGCGATCTTCGTCGCACTGGTCGGTGTGGGTGTGGCCGCCGTCTCCAAGCTGCCGGGCTGGCCGGTGTGGGCGGCCGCCCTGTGGATCGCGGGCGAGGCCGCACGCGCGCGCGTGCCCTTCCGCGGCTTCCCCTGGGGCAAGATCGCCTTCGGCCAGGCGGACGGGGTCTTCCTGCCGCTGGCCGCGGTGGGCGGCACCCCGGTGCTGGGTTTCGGCGTCGTCCTGTGCGGGTTCGGTCTGTACGAGGCGGTGCGGATGGCCGTCGAGGGCCGGCGTACCCGCGAGCTCCGGCGGGGAGCGGCGGCCGCGGCCCTGCTGAGCGTGGCCGTGCCGGTGGTGGGCGCCATCGCCGCGCGGACGCTGGTGAGCGACAAGGCCGAGGACGGCTCGGTCACCGTCGCGGCCATCCAGGGCAACGTGCCGCGCGCGGGCCTGGACTTCGCCTCCCAGCGGCAGGCGGTGCTCGACTACCACGTGAAGGAGACGCTCAAGCTGGCCGCCGACGTCAAGGCGGGCAAGGTCGCCAAGCCGGACTTCGTGCTGTGGCCGGAGAACTCCTCCGACGTCGACCCCTTCGCCGACGCCGACGCCGCCGCCGTGATCGACGAGGCCGCCAAGGCGATGGGCGTGCCCGTCTCGGTCGGCGGGGTGGTCGAGCGGGACGGCAAGCTGCTCAACGAGCAGATCCTGTGGGACCCGGTCAAGGGCCCGACGGCGACGTACGACAAGCGGCAGATCCAGCCCTTCGGTGAGTACCTCCCGCTGCGCGGACTGGTCGGCGCCATCAACAAGGACTGGACCGGCATGGTCCGCCAGGACTTCAGCCGGGGCGCCAAGCCCGGCGTGTTCGACATCGACGGCACCAGGGTCGGCCTCGCGACCTGCTACGAGGCCGCCTTCGACTGGGACGTGCGGGACACCGTCACGCACGGCGCCGAGATGATCTCCGTGCCGAGCAACAACGCCACCTTCGACCGCAGCGAGATGACCTACCAGCAGCTCGCCATGTCCCGGATCCGCGCGGTCGAGCACAGCAGGACCGTCACCGTGCCGGTGACCAGCGGCGTCAGCGCGATCATCATGCCGGACGGGAAGATCACCCAGCGGACCGGCATGTTCGTGCCCGCCTACCTGGTCCAGAAGGTACCGCTGCGGACCTCCGAGACGCCCGCCACCCGGCTGGGCATCCTGCCCGAGATCGCGCTGGTGCTGGTCGCGGCCGGCGGGGTCGGCTGGGCGATCGGGGCCGGGATGCGCGGTCGGCGCGCCGGTGACGCGTAGCCGTACACCCGCTGTACGCCCCGTGGCTGTGGCTGTGGCTGTGGCTGTGGCTGTGGCTGTGGCTGTGGCCGTGGGCCGGGAACCGGACGGTTAGGGTCGGCTCATGGCTACTCCTGACTTCATCCGCACGATCCGGGCCACCGCGGGGCACCAACTGCTCTGGCTGCCCGGGATCACCGCCATCGTCTTCGACGACGACGGCAGAGTGCTGCTGGGCCGCCGCACCGACACCCGTAAGTGGTCGGTCATCGGCGGCATTCCGGAGCCCGGGGAGCAGCCCGCGGCCTGCGCGGTGCGCGAGGTCTTCGAGGAGACGGCGGTACGCTGCGTCGCCGAGCGGGTGGTCCTGGTCCAGGCGCTGGAGCCTGTCACCTACCCGAACGCGGACGTCTGCCAGTACATGGACATCACCTTCCGCTGCCGCGCCGTCGGCGGCGAGGCCCGCGTGAACGACGACGAGTCACTGGACGTGGCCTGGTTCGACGTGGACGCCCTGCCGGAGCTGAACGAGTTCGGGGTGTTCCGGATCAAACAGGCCATGTCGGATGCACCCACATGGTTCGACCCTACGGCTTTCAGCTGAAGTATGTGTGCTGACGCTATGGGGGAGTGGGTGGGTGCCCCCTAGGGTCGACCCATGAGTTCGCCCAGCACCCCCACCGCCCCCGCCCTCGACCTGCACGGTCGCACCGCCCTCGTCACCGGTGCCGCGGGCGGCATCGGACGGGCCTGCGCCCTGCGTCTCGCGGCGGCCGGGGCCCGCGTCAGAGCCGTCGACCGGGACGAGCCGGGGCTGGCCGAACTCGTCGACCTCGCCGGGCGCACCCCGGGCCCCACGGGCGACGGCGCCGTCGAACCGTACGTCCTCGACCTCACCGACCTGGACGCGGCCGAACGCGCCGCCGCCGGCACCGACGTCCTCGTCAACAACGCGGGCCTCCAACTGGTGCGTCCCATCGAGGAGTTCCCGCCGGACGTCTTCCACACCGTGCTGACCGTGATGCTGGAGGCCCCGTTCCGGCTGATCCGGGGCGCGCTTCCGCACATGTACGAACAGGGCTGGGGGCGGATCGTGAACGTGTCCTCCGTCCACGGGCTGCGCGCCTCCGCCTACAAGTCCGCCTATGTGGCCGCCAAACACGGTCTGGAAGGCCTGTCCAAGACGGCGGCGCTGGAGGGAGCACCCCATGGGGTGACCTCGAACTGTGTGAACCCGGGCTATGTGCGCACCCCGCTGGTGGAGAAGCAGCTCGCCGACCAGGCCCGCGCCCACGGCATCCCCGAGGAGCGGGTCCTGTCCGAGGTGCTCCTGACCGACAGTGCCGTCAAGCGGCTCGTCGAACCGGAGGAGGTCGCCGAGGCCGTGGCCTACCTGTGTGCCCCCCAGGCGTCCTTCGTCACGGGCACCTCGCTGGTGCTCGACGGCGGCTGGACGGCCCACTGACGGACCGGGCGCCCGTCGGCCCCGAGTTTTCCACAGGCCCGACGGGCCCGAGCGGCGATGCGGAATCCTGTGACCATGTCTCGCGATCACGTGCAGTCCGTCCGGCGGCCGGCCCCGGCTCCGGTGGCCGGCGCCCTCGATCTGGGCGCCGACGTCCTGGGGGGCGCCGAGCCGGCGTACCTCGAACTGCTGGCCAGGGGCGCCTCGGCGGAGGCGTACGAGCAGCCGGTGCTGCTGGCCCGCGCCGAGAACCGGCCGCCGGAGCGGATCGCCGCCCTGGAGCGGGCCAAACTCCTCGCGCTGCGGGTGCGCGCGGAGCTGGAGGGCAGACGCCGCCGCGAGGCCGAACTGTCCGCCCTGTTCGAGACCGCCCACGACCTGGCAGGACTGCGGGACGTGGACGCCGTGCTCCAGGCCATCGTCCAGCGTGCCCGTTCCCTGCTCGGCACGGACGTCGCCTACCTGAGCCTGAACGACCCGGAGCGCGGTGACACCTACATGCGGGTCACCGAGGGTTCGGTCGCGGCCCGCTTCCAGCAACTGCGGCTCGGCATGGGGGAGGGGCTGGGCGGACTCGTCGCACAGACCGCGCGGCCGTACGTCACCGACGACTACTTCAGGGACGACCGCTTCCGGCACACGCTCTCCATCGACGCCGGGGTGCGCGACGAGGGCCTGGTCGCCATCCTCGGCGTGCCGCTCATGCTGGGACCGCACGTCATCGGGGTGCTGTTCGCGGCGGACCGGCGGGCACGTGTCTTCGAGCGGGAGCAGATCGCGCTGCTCGGCTCCTTCGCCGCGCTCGCCGCGGCCGCCATCGACACGGCGAACCTGCTCACCGAGACCCGCTCGGCCATGACCGGCCTGGAACGGGCCAACGAGATCATCAAGGACCACAGCGCGGCCGTCGAACGCGCCTCGGACATCCACGACCGGCTCGCCGAACTCGTGCTGCGCGGCGGCCAGGTCCACGACGTGGCCGCCGTCGTCTCCGAGGTCCTCGGCGGCACGGTCGAGTTCACCGACGCCGCCGACCCCCGGTCGCTCACGACGTCGCGCACGGAGGGGCACGCGGTACGGCACGGCGACGACTGGATCGCCGCGGTCGCCGCGGGCGGCGAACTCCTCGGCGCGCTGGTGCTGCGCGGCCGCCCCGGCCTCGACCCCGTCGACCAGCGCACCCTGGAGCGTGCTGCGATGGTCACCTCACTGCTCCTGCTCGCCCGACGCTCCGCTGCCGAGGCCGAACAGCGGGTGCGCGGCGAACTGCTGGACGACCTGCTGGACGCCCGCGCCCGCGAGCCGCGCCAACTGCGCGACCGAGCCACCAGGTTGCACGCCGACCTGGACGCCACCCACGTCGTGCTCGCCGCCCGCCCGGACGGCCCGGCGGCCGATGCCGAGGCGGAGGCGGCCGCCCGCCGCCGGCTGTGGTCGGCGGCCTCCCGTCTCGCCGCCGCCCGGCACGGCCTCGCCGCCGCCCGGGACGGCGGCACCGTCCTGCTGCTGCCGCTGGGCCCCGGCGACACGGCCACCGAGCTGGCCCGGCGCACCGCCCGCCACCTCGGCAGCGCCGTCCGCCAGCCGGTGACCGTCGGTGCCTCCGGCCCCGTCGCCGACCTCGCCTCCCGCCCCGACACCGTGGCCGTCGCCTACGCCGAGGGCCGCCGCTGCCTCGACGCGCTGCATGTCCTGGGCCGGGCCGGAGACGGCGCCGCCGCCGAGGACTTGGGATTCCTCGGCCTGCTCCTCGCCGGTGAACGGGACGTCGCCGCGTTCGTCACGCGCACCATCGGCCCGGTCGTCGCCTACGACACGCGGCGCGGCACGGAACTGGTGCGCACCCTCGACGCCTACTTCGCCTGCGGAATGAGCCCGGCCCGCACGAAGGACGAGCTCCACGTCCACGTGAACACGGTGGCCCAGCGGCTGGACCGGGTGGCCCGACTGCTCGGCGACGACTGGCAGAGCCCCGCCCGCGCCCTGGAGATCCAGCTCGCCCTGCGCCTGCACCGGCTGGGGGCGCGGCCGGAGCGCCGCTGACCCCGGCGGGACCAGCGGCGCGGGCTCAGCGGACCGACTCCTCCTCATGACCGTCGAGTCGGCGGTGCAGCCGCGCACGTGGCTTCGACCATCGGCGGCGGACTCGGCACGGGGAGCCGCGGACAGGCGAACTAGGCGAGCTCCGACCTGCCGGGAAGGATCAGCGCCGAGTCCGTGTGGAGCGTCATCCGCACCGGTGTGAAGGTGGTGGCGTGCACCGGTGACACACCGGTTCCGGTGCCGCGGGCGTAGCGTGGGTGGGCGCCTCCGCTGATCTGCCAGCGGATGCGGTGTCCGGCGAGGAAGCGGTGGGCGGTGGCGCTCATCGCCACGGTGACCTCCGAGGCCGCCCGGTCGGCCGTCCGGAGCCGGCTGAACCCGTCACAGATGTTGACGGAGCGGCCGTGGGGGTCCACGTCGCACAGGCGGGTGAAGACGTCGGCGTGTCCGGTGTCGGTGGAGACGCTCAGCCGGGCGGAGACCGGGCCCAGGATGTCCAGGTGCTCCGTCAGCGGCGGGCCGGTGAAGGTCAGGACGTCGTCCCGGGCCTCCAGGGTGGCGTTGTTCCGGGTCCCGGCGGTGCGCGAGAGCAGTGCGCCGCCAAGGGAGGGGGTCGGGTCGGCCGGGTGGTAGCGGAACGCCGCCACGGGTGCGCGGCCCGTGGGAGGCTGCTGGGTGAGATGCCCGCCGGGGACGGGGTACCACGAGGTGGTGGTCGCGGCCGGGGGCCAGTCGGCGAGGTCCCGCCAGGCGTTCTCGCCCCCCATGTGCACACGCACCGCGGTGGGACGCAGGCCGGAGGGGGCGGCGCACAGGTGGGCGCGCAGCCACGCGAGGCTCTCCGTGAACACTTCCGGCCAACCCTGCTGCAGGGCGGACGTGTGGGTCCAGGGACCGACGAGCAGGGCGGTCTCACATCCGGCGCGCCGCAGCCGGTCGTACTGCTCGAAGGTCTGGTCGGCCAGTGCGTCGTGCCAACCGGTGATCAGAACCGTGGGCACACAAAGCCGTTCCGCCGACGCGGCCGGCGACGCGCCCTGCCAGTAGGCGTCCTCGGCGTCCGGATGTGTCATCACGTCGTCCAGCCAGGGCAGTTCGGTGCCGAAGGCGGACCGGTACGCCCCGAGCAGGGGCTGCGCGGTGGTGATGTCGCGCAGGTGGCGCTGCAGCCGCAGCGTCGCCTTGAGGAACGGTGCCATGCCCTGGTGCTGGTAGGTCATGCCCAGGCCCACGGCGAGGGCGTTCTCCAGGCGCAGCGCACCGTCCGCGTGGAACAGGGCGTGGGGGTCGTGCAGCCCGACCTGCACCACCATCGCCTTGAGTTCGGGCGGCGGGTCCAGGGCGAGGGCCCACTGCACGTAGCCCAGGTAACTGGGGCCGACCGTCCCCAGTGTTCCGTCGAACCAGGGCTGTTCGCGCAGCCAGGACACCGTGGCCTGGCCGTCGGCGGCCTCGTTGCGCCACAGATCGAACGCGCCGCCGGAACCTCCGGTGCCGCGGCAGCTCTGCAGGACCACGTGGAAGCCCTGTTCGGCGAAGAGCAGGCCGTACTGGGGCGACCACGGCAGGCCACGGCCGTAGGGCGAGCGGACCAGAAGGGTGGGGAAGTCGCCGTGGGCGCGCGGGAAATAGTGGTCCGTGAGCAGCGGGCTGCCGTCGGCGGCCGGCACCGACAGACCCGGCTCCCATCCGGCCTCGTGCCGTCTCGCCGGCAGACCCCGCCAGGTCGCTCTCATCATCCGCGAGGACAGCGGCGGTTTGCCGGCGGGCGGCACCCAGGTCGATCCGGTCACGGCGTCGGGCGTGCGTGAAGGCATCGTGCCCCTCCTCTATTCTCGTACGTGGTACGAGAATAGAGGATGCTTGGATGACCTCGGCAACAGTCGACCCGACAAACAGGGCAAGGAGCGCGAGGTCGTGTCCAGTGACGGAAAGTCCGGTGCCGAGAGCGTCGACCCCGAACAGCTCTGGCTGCCTCCCGCCGAGCCCCGCAGGGGCCGCAGGCCCTCCTTCAGCCGGCAGGCGATCACCGCGGCGGCCGTCGCGGTGGCGGACGCGGAAGGACTCGACGCGGTCACCATGCGGCGGGTGGCCGCCGAGGTCGGAGCGGGCGTCATGTCGCTCTACAGCTACGCACCCGACAAGGAGACGCTGCTGGAACTGATGGTCGACCACGTCAGCGGCGAACTCACGCTCCCGGACCCGCTCAGCGGCGACTGGCGCGCCGACCTGAAGACCGTCGCCCGACTGCAGCGCGCCCACATGCTGCGCCACCCCTGGCTGCCCGCCGCCCTGTCCACCCGCCGCGTTCCGGGCCCCAACACGCTGGCCTTCCTGGAGCGCGTGCTCGCCGTCCTGCGGCCCACCGGGCTGGACGGTGCGGCGAAGCTGGAGGTCTTCGCCCAGATCACCGCGTTCGTGGCCGGGCACGTCGCCCATGAGATCGCGCAGGCCGACGTCACACGATCGCCGGAACGGGCCGCGGCCGAGGCCCGCTATCTCGCGGCGGTCGCCGCCGACGGCCGCCACCCGGAACTCGCCGAAGCCCTGTCCGCTCCCGGGCGTCCCCTCACGCCCGACGCCACCTTCACCCGGTTCCTCAACCGCCTGGTCGACGGCCTCGACACCGACTGACGCCATGCGGCGGTGACGGCCGTGCCGCTCGCGGCACAGATCTGTTTCCGGTAGTCCCGGCCCATGCCGTGACCGAGCGCGCTCGGCTTGAGGCTGTCGGTGATCGGATGGACAGTGTGAGTCATGAACCGGCACCGGCACCGGCAGCCATCACGGCGGGCTCCCTGGATCGCGGGAGGGGCGGCCGTGGTCGCCGTGGGGGGCGGCCTGGCGGCCTGGGCTCTGCTGTCGTCCGGAGGCGGCGGAACCGCCCCGCACGCGACACCGTCACGCTCGGTCACGGTGTCGCCGTCGACGTCGAGCCCCTCCCCGTCCCCTTCGCCGCGGCCGTCGGCCCCGCGGCCGTCGGCCCCGAGTCCGTCCGCCCCGTCGACGCCGCGTCCCCCGCTCACCCCCGCGCCCCGGCCGACCGGGGTGGTACCGCCGTTGCCGACCGCCATCGGGCCGACGCCCCGCCCGGCGATCCCGTTTCCCCCACTCCCGCTCCCCACGCCGACCACCAAGACGGCACCGGCCCCCACGCCGACGCCCAGACCGCCCGTGACCCCACGCCAGCCGGTCCCGCCCTCGCCACCTCCACCCTCCGCGTCGGCCACGACGACGCGGCCGGTCCCGCCTCCGCCCCCGCCCTCCGCGTCCGCCACGACGACGCGCCCGGTCCCGTCCCCGCTCCCGCCTTCGCCGTCCGCCACGACGGCGCGGCCGACGGCACTTCCGCCTCCGCCGTCCCTCATGACAACACGCCCGGCCCCGACCCCGCCTTCGCCGGCCCCGACCCCGCCGTCCCCCACCACGACGCGGCCGAGCCCGCCCCCGCTCACCGCGCGGCCTTCGCCGACACCAGGGCCCATCACTCCGGTCCCGACGATCCCCGGCACCGGTCCGGTGACGACCACCTGGGTCACGTCGTCCCAAGCCGTGGCGGCCGCCAAGCGGATGGCGGCTGCCCATGCGGTCGGCGACCCGGCCTGCTCGCTGTCGGCCGTGGGGCAGCCGAACCCTGGCCTCGTGCCGCACGTCCGGCGTATCGGCATCGGGCACTACGGTGACTACTGGTGCCTGATCTGGTAGCCCGCCAAGGGCGTCGAGCGGGGCGTGCCGGACCGGTCCGACGGCGACGCGTTCACCCGAACGGGCGACCGGCCGTCCGCGGATCCCGTGCGGCCCCCGCGGCCCGGCGGGTGATGACCGGCGGACTCACTGTCCGCGCCCCCGTTGGCCGGCGACCATGCGCAGGGTCGGTTCGTTGCGGAGCCTCGTGAAGGTGACGACCAGAGCGGCGGCCTGAACCAGAGCGCAGGCCAGGATGACGGTGCCGAGGCGCGATGGCGGGGTGAGCGCCACGAGGACGCCCGCCGCGGGGAAGGGCAGCAGCAGGAGGAGCATCGTCAGGGAGAGCGTCGCACCGAGCGCCGTGGTGGGGATGATCAGCGAGCGCACCGTGCGCAGCACGACCGTGAGGCCGCCGTCTCCCGCCATGAAGATCGAAATCAGGACGGTGTAGGAGGCGAACGACGGAGCCTGGGTGAGGGCCAGGCACGCGGCGGACGCGAGAGTCGCGGAGACCATGCCCACGCCCCAGAGGTCGATGCGGCTCAGCACGAGTCGGCAGCACGTGATGGCCAGCAGGGTGGCCACGGCGGCGGCGGACCACATGGCGCCGACGTCGGCGGAAGAGCGCCCGAGGGTCTCCACCACGATCACCGGGCTGGCGGACTGCAGCAGTCCGAGCGCGAGGTTGGAACAGGCCAGCCCGGCCACCAGCCAGCCCAGGGCGGGCAGCTTCAGCAAGGTACGCAGGCCGAGGCGCAGCGCGCTGTCATGTCCCGCGGCCTCGGCGCGTGCGGCGCGCAGCGGGGTCGGCGGAGTCTGCAGGCCGAGCACGGCGGCGACCAGGGACACCGCGCTCAGGCACCCGAGCATCCACCCCGGTCCCGCCAGGAGAAGGAAGCCGGCGAGCAGCGGACCCATGACCGTGGCCGTCTGGTCGATGCCGACGAGGACTGCCTGTATCCCCTGCGGCCGGGCTCGGTCCCGGCGGGTGACGATCGCTCCGACGGCCTCGTTGGCGACGAAACCGAACTGGGAGAGAGTGCCGGTCACGGCTGCCAGGACCAGGACCACCGCGGTCTCGGCGGTGCCCCGTGGAAGCACGAACAGGGCGACCGCCGCGACCGCCACCACCGTGGCCCGGCTGAGCGAGGCGATGAAACAGACGATCGCGGCACCCCGGCGGTCCACCGCGTTGCCGGCCGGGACGAACGCCGCGATCCGCGGAGTCCACTCCAGCGCGAACGCCAGGCCGGTCAAAGAGGCGGAACCGGTAATTGTCAGGACCAGGAGAGGCATGGCGTACGTCGCCATGGAGAATGCCAGCGCGTCACACGCGCGCGGAGCATATATCCGCCGAAAAAGACTGCCGGACGGAATGGCGGCATGCCGACCGACGGGCCGGTCCTCGCGCACGGTGATGGCCACGAAAGAGGGAGACTTTCGATGAGATGTATCGGGAGGGAACGGTGAGGTCCCGGTCACCTGCGTGGAAATGCATGTGTGGAATGGACCAGGCTGCGGCAGATGCTCGTGAGGGCTGTTCTATGCAGTCCGTGGTGGCCCGGGTCGCATCCGCGCTCGGCACGCGACGCACCAAGGACACCTGGCCTCCGCTCTGAGGAAGAAAGGGGAAACGGCGCGCGGGCAGCGGCAGTTGACGGCTGAACTATACCGCTCTCAGGTGAGGGGGTGTATACGGCGTGGGGCCCTGTCGGAGAAAAGTGTCATGCCCTTCTCGGGCCGCCTTTCCGTCGTCTGTGCCGCGCTTCAGGCCGATACACCTGGTCTGTGGCGGTTGTGTCCGTATCCGGTCGGACGCTCGGCGGCTCGCCCGGGACCTGTTCGTTTCCGTGCCGACTCCTGGGGTCGGAATTCACGGAGAAGCGCAGGTCCCGACGCCGAGCGGACCAGCCGCCGTCCCCTGTCCCGAGGTCCCGACGAGGCCCGCGCCGGCGCCGTGGGCGGACGGGCGCGGGTCGCGGCACCGGTCGTGAAGGGCGCGCGCCTTGCCTACACGGCGTGTCGGGCGCACGCTGGTGGCATGAGCGTTCCCGAGGGCCCCACGCTCATCATGTCCGTGCAGCGTGCCTTCCGGCTGCTGGAGGCGGTGAGCGCGCACGAGAACGGCGCGCCCGCGAAACAGCTGGCGCGGGAGACGGGGCTGCCCCTGGCCACCGCCTATCACCTGCTGCGGACGATGGTCCACGACGGGTATCTCCGGAAACTGGCCGACGGCGGCTTCGTCCTCGGTGACAAGGTGCAGACGCTGCACACCTCGGGTCACACCCAGGCGCTGCTCAGCCGCGTGCGGCCGGCGCTCGCCGCACTGCGCGACGAGCTGACCACCGCCACCTACCTGACCTTCTACGAGGGCGGCGAGATCAGTGTCGCCGAGATCGTCGACGGCCCTCGGGCGCCCCGCGTCGACCTCTGGGTGGGATTCGAGGACGCGGGACACGCCACCGCGCTCGGCAAGTCCGTCCTGCGCGAACTGGACGAGGAGTCCCGCCGCGACTACCTCTCCCGGCACGATCTCGCCGACCTGACGCCGCGGACCATCACCAGTCTCCCCGAGCTGCTCCGGAACATCGACTCCTCGCCCCTGGCGCCGGCCGTCACGGACCTCGAGGAGTACGCGCTGGGCACGGTCTGTGTCGCCGTCCCCGTGTACCGCGGCGAGGTGCTCGGCTCGCTCGGCGTCTCCCTCCCGGCGGAGCGGCTCTCCCGCCTGCCGGAGGTCCGGGGCCGGCTGCTCCTGACGGCGGACCGCGTGACCAGAGGCCTCTCGCTCACTATCTGAAATCCCGCTCCTTGTGGCTCGCCGACCGAACCCTTTTGCTGGATGAAACGGATAAGTCGGGCTTAGGGCCCGTACAGGTGAGGATTGCGGTCACAGACATGAGGCAGGCGCGAGACCATGGTGGCAACCACTGGCCGTTGCGGTCGCTCAGGAAACCAGGGGCCGGCCCGGGGGCACCGGCCCCCAGGCGTGCCGCCTCGCAACTGGCCGCCGGAATGCCGGTGGCCCCGGTTCTGATCGTCTCCTGCGTCGCGCTCGTCGACATCTGCGTCGGCTCGGGGATGTTCTGGCTGCCGCTGCTGGCCGCCGGACCCGCCCTGGCGGCCAGCACCAACGGCCCCCGGGGCGTCCTGTGCGTGGGATCCCTCGCGGCGGTGCTCGGCACGGTCCTCGGCGCCAGGCAGGGCGGCCGGGGACACGAACTGGCGGCCGTGATCGCCGCGCTGCTGGCCGTCACCCTGGCGAGCACCCTGGCCAGCGCGTTGCGCGGGCGCCGCGAACGGGTGCTCGCCGCCGTCCGCTCGGTCGCGGAGGCCGCCCAGCACGCCGTCCTCAAGCCCATCCCGCAGACCGTCGGCCCGTTCCAGGTGGCGGTCCGCTACAGCGCGGCGGCGGCCGAGGCCCGGATCGGCGGTGATCTCTACGCCCTGGTGTCCACCCCGCACGGGGTCAGGCTGATCGTCGGTGACGTACGCGGCAAGGGGCTGCCGGCGGTGGAGATCGCCGCACTCGTCCTCGGCGTCTTCCGCGAGGCCGCCTACGACGAGCCCGATCTCCTCGCCGTCGTCGGCAGGATCGAACGGAGCCTGGCGCGCAACCTCGGGCCCGACGACTTCGTCACCGCGGTGGTCGTCGGACACCCGGGAACCGGGCAGCTGGAGATGGTCAACTGCGGACACGCGTCGCCCCTGCTGATATCCCGGTGCGGGGAGGTCGTCGCGGTCGAGGCAACCCGTCCCGCTCCGCCCCTGGGCCTGCGCGCCCTCGTCGCCGAGCCCCCCTGCCTGGAGACCCTGCCCTTCTCCGAGGGCGATCAGTTGCTGCTCTACACCGACGGCGTCATCGAGGCCCGCGACCGCGACCGCGCGTTCTACCCGCTGGCCGAGAGGGTGGCCCGCCATGTGTCCGACGAGCCGGAGCAGGTCCTCTCCGCGGTCCACGACGAACTGCTGGCCCATGTGGGCGGCCGCCTGCACGACGACGCGGCTCTGCTCCTGCTCCGCATGCAGGCCGCGGGCGAGCAGGTCCTCACCGCACCGCAGGCACAGCGGAAGACCGCCCTGGAACCGGAGGTCCAGGGCGGTCAGGAAGGTCAGGACGGGGGCGGGGCCGACGCCGGGGTGCCGTGCGACCCGGCCGCCGCCGGCACGAGCGGGCCGGCCGGACGGACCAGAACCGTGCTCTCGGCGGTGACCGGCCGCTGACCGGACGACGTCCCCTCGGATCGCACCGGGTGATCGCCGGGCGTCGTGCGTCGGGTCACACCGCGACGAGATCGGCCCACCGGGTGACCGCACCCGAACGCGTCTCCACGCCGTAACGGGTCGCCAGCGCGTGGACGATCTCCTCGCCCCGGCCGTGCTCGTCCGGGTCGATGCCCGCGGGCGGCTGTCCCGCCGTACGCGCGGGTCCCGCGTCGGTGACCTCGATGCGCAGGGTGCCGAGTCCGCCGTCCCGCTGCCACGAGAGCCGCAGCACCGCCGGGGGCAGCGCATGGACGATCGCGTTGGTGAGCAGTTCCGACACCACCAGCAGCGCGTCCTCGACGACGTCGGGGGACACCTTCCAGGCAGCCAGGACCGCGCCCGCGCGCCGCCGTACGTCCGGTACGGCACCGGCGACGGGCGGCATCGGGAAGACGTGTTCGCTTGTCCCCCGCACCCGCGTGTTGAGCTGTACCGCCATCTCGTGTCTCCAGGGGTCCGTGTCACCGGCCCGGCATCTCGTGCCTCGGCACGTTGCCAGGCCTCCATGCACGCTAGGGACCGGCGCCGGGCCGGTCAATGAATGGCGGTCGGCATTACCGAACGCCGCCCTCCCCTCGCGTGTCAGGGCGCATCGAGCCCGTACGGCAGACCGCCCCGGACGGTAATAAGCTCGCTTCATGACCGGTCCGGTCCAGTCGATCGAACGGGCGGCCGCGATTCTGCGCCTGCTCGCCGGTGGGCCTCGCCGACTCGGGCTCGGGGAGGTGGCGGCTTCTCTCGGGCTGGCCAAGGGAACCGCGCACGGCATCCTTCGCACGCTCCAGCACGTGGACTTCGTGGAGCAGGACGCGGCTACCGGGAAATACCAGCTCGGAGCCGCTCTGCTGCATCTCGGCACGAGCTACCTGGACGTCAACGAGCTGCGGTCCCGGTCCATCAACTGGGCCGACGCACTGGCCGCCCGCAGCGGGGAGGCCGTACGCCTGGGCACCCCCCTGGAAGGCATGGTCCTGGTCGTGCACCACGTGTTCCGGCCGGACGACACCCTCCAGACCCTGGACGTGGGTGCGCTGCTGCCCCTGCACGCCTCCTCGCTGGGCAAGGTGCTGCTCGCCTACGGGACCGCGCCCCTGGACTCCGCCGTGGAATCCGGGCTGGAGGCCTACACCCGGCACACCCTGGTCACCGAGGCACAGCTCACCCGGGCACTCGCCGAGGTCCGGGAACAGGGCTGGGCGGTCGAGAACCAGGAGATGAGCATGGGCGAGGCGGGGCTCGCGGTCCCGATCCGGGGGCACGGCGGCCTGGTCGTGGGCGCCATCGGGCTGTCCGGGCCGGTCGAGCGGATCTGCGACGGCCAGGGGCGCCCCCGGCCCAGCCTCGTCACACTGATCCGGGAGGCCGCACGGGCGATCTCCAGAGACCTGGGCGCCGCACGCTGGTAGGCGCCGGCTTCCTCCGCGACCCATCGGAAGGCGGACCCGATCATGGTGGAGCGTTATGTGATGGCCATCGATCAGGGCACAAATTCCACGCGCTGCATCCTGTTCGACCAGGGCGGCCGACTGGTCTCCGTCGCGCAGCGCGAACACCAGCAGCACTTCCCCAGGCCCGGCTGGGTCGAGCACGACGCCGTCGAGATCTGGAACAACGTGCGACGCGTGGTCTCCGAGGTGCTGACCGGCTCCGGTGCGACGGTCGACGGGTCGCGGATCGCCGCCATCGGCCTGGCCAACCAGCGGGAGACGACGGTGCTCTGGGACCGCCGCACGGGCACCCCGCTCGGCCGGGCCCTCGTCTGGCAGGACACGCGCACGGCGCCGCTGGTCGAGGAGTTCAGGCGGCGGCCCGGCGAGGAGTTCTTCCTCGACCGGTGCGGCCTGCCGCCCTCCACCTACTTCTCGGCGCTGCGGATCCGCTGGCTGTTCGACCACGTCAAAGGCCTGGAAGAGCGCGCCAAGGACGGCGAGGTGCTGTTCGGCACCATGGAGAGCTGGCTCGTCTGGAACCTCACCGGAGGCGCCGACGGCGGTCTGCACATCACCGACGCCACCAACGCCAGCCGCACCATGCTGATGAACATCCACACGCTCGGCTGGGACGAGGAGCTCCTCGCGTTCTTCGGCGTGCCCCGTCCGATGCTCCCCGAGATCCGGCCCTCCGCGGAGACCTACGGGGAGGCCCGCGCGCTGCTTCCCGGGGTCCCCATCACGGCGGCGCTCGGCGACCAGCAGGCGGCGCTCTTCGGCCAGACCTGCTTCTCCCCGGGCGAAGCCAAGTGCACCTACGGAACGGGCAGCTTTCTGCTGCTCAACACCGGTACCGATGTCGTACGGTCCCGGCACGGACTGCTCACGACGGTCGCCTACCAGATCGGGGACCGGCCGCCGGTGTACGCCCTGGAGGGGTCGATCGCCGTCACCGGGGCGCTGGTCCAGTGGTTCCGCGACCGGCTGGGACTGATCAGCAGCGCGCCGGAGATCGAAACGCTCGCGCGGACCGTCGAGGACAACGGGGGCTGCTACATCGTCCCCGCCTTCTCCGGCCTGTTCGCGCCCCGCTGGCGCAGCGACGCGCGCGGCGTCATCGTCGGCCTCACCTCCTACATCACCAGCGGGCACCTGGCCCGAGCCGTCCTGGAGGCCACCGGCTGGCAGACCCGCGAGGTCGTCGACGCCATGAACGCCGACTCCTCGGTGGCCCTGAAGGAGCTGAAGGTGGACGGCGGCATGACGGCGGACAACCTGCTCATGCAGTTCGTCGCCGACGTGCTCGACGTGCCCGTCGTCCGGCCCATGGTCTCCGAGACGGTGTCCCTGGGGGCCGGCTACGCCGCCGGGCTCGCCGCCGGCTACTGGTCCGACCTGGAGGTCCTGCGCCGCAACTGGCACCCGGCCGCCCGCTGGCTGCCGGCCATGGACCCCGGCCACCGGGAGTCCGAGTACGACAACTGGCAGCGGGCCGTCGAACGGTCACTGGGCTGGATCACCTCGCCCGGGGCCCGCTGAGTGACGCCGGTCCGCCGATGAGCCGGTGCGAGGCGCGGATGGACTTCCCCTTTCGGATGGCTGGAATAATGGGCGGGTCCGCTCGCCTCTCCGGGGGTACCGGCCGGAGTTCTGCATAAAATAGGACAGGCGGTGGGCTGTTAGTCGTTCTAATGGTCCGTTGTGTGGGCTTTCTGGCCTGTCCCGTATCTCGTGAGAAAGAGTGAGGCGGCTTACTGTTGCGGGCAGGTAGATTTCTCCGGGCGGATGTGCCGAAGGAAACGGTCGGTATTCGACGACGCCGGGAATGGCATGGAAAAATCCGAAGACATTCTCACCACCGGGGAATTGCTGACCGCCATCATGGTGCTGGTGACGGCAGGGCTCCCACGAGCGTCCGGGCAGACGCCGGGAAGTCCCCCGCCGCAGGCGCAAGGCAAGAGACAGACGCACCGCCCGGAGGGAACCCGTCATGCCGCCCGCGACCACTGACCCGGCCACCGCGGCGAACCGGCCCCGGGCGGGCCGCCGGCATCACGGCTGCCGCGGTACCGTGCCGCCCAGGTCGGCCGCCCGGCGCACGAACGTCTCGTACAGGTCCCCCGCGGCCCGCGGCACCGACTCCGCCCGCCGGCGCTGGAGCATCAGCACCACCTCGGTGGCGTCCCCGGCCAGCGGCCGGCACACGATCGTCCCGCCACGCTCCAGCGGGTCCCCGACCACGCTGAAGTCGGGCAGCACCGTCGCGCCCAGCCCCTCCGCGACCATGAGCTTGCCCATCTCGGCACCGTCCGTCGAGTACGAGAAGACGGGGGTGCGGTCCGCCAGCAGCCGGTGCACATAGCGGTGCATCACATAGCCGGTGCGCATGGCGATCAGCGGCACCGTGAGCAGGTCGTCGGCCGACACCTCGGCCCGGCGGGCCAGCGGGCTGTCCGGCCGTACGCACACCACCGGCCGTCCGCGCAGCAGTTCGGTGGCCTCGAAGCCGGCCGGCACGTCGTCGCCGTCGAGATGGTTCACCAGCCCCAGGTCGAGACCGCCCTCGGCGAGGCCCCGCTGGATCTCCGTCTGCTGCGCGCCCACCACCTCGACCTGGGTGACCGGATGCGTGGCCCGGAAGTCCCGCAGCACCGGGATGAGCAGCGGCACGGTCGCCGCGTTGACCGTGCCGACGCGCACCATCCGGCTGATGCGGTGCTGCTCGCCCGCCGCCACCCGCAACCGGTCCACCGCCTCCAGCACCTGGACGATGTGCGGCATCAACTCCTGCCCCGCCGCGCTCATCGTCGCGCCGGTGCGCTTGCGCTCCAGCAGGTCGACACCGAGCTCCCGCTCCAGGTTCCGCACGGTCTCACTCAACGCGGGCTGCGACAGGCGCAGTTCGTCGGCCGCCCGGCGCAGCGAGCCGAGCCGGGTCACCGTCGCAATGTATTCCAGCTGTTCGGTCCGCACCCCGGCAGATTGCGCCGTCGTCCGGGGCGCGTTCAAGGGTTTCCCTGTCACACGTTCGTGAAATTCAATGGTCCGCGATGCGAGAACGGTCGGGTTTTCCTTGACGGTCTTCCGTACCGACTGCCACCATCGACGGCATGAAGATGCGACTGGACCTCACGCGGCGACGCCACGTCGACCTCGCGCGCGTCTCCAGCGCCTCCTGTCGCGCCGCGGCCTGATCGCCTCCCCGAGATCCGCCGCTCTCTCCCCCCTTCCTCTTCCTGCCGCCGGAATTCACCGTGCCAGCGCTTTCGACGCGCCGCGCACCCCTTTCCGGATCCCGGCGTGCCCGAAACCCGCGACAGGAGTTCCGCATGCCCGCCGCGCCCGTGAAATTCGCCTACTGGGTTCCCAACGTCAGCGGAGGACTCGTCACCAGCACGATCGAGCAACGCACCGACTGGGGATACGAGTACAACCGCGAACTCGCCGTCCTCGCCGAGAACAACGGCTTCGATTACGCGCTCAGCCAGGTCCGCTACATGGCCAGCTACGGCGCCGAGTACCAGCACGAGTCGACCAGCTTCAGCCTCGCCCTGCTGCTCGCCACCGAGCGCCTCAAGGTGATCGCCGCCGTCCACCCCGGCCTCTGGCACCCCGGCGTCCTCGCCAAACTCGGCGCCACCGCCGACCACCTGTCGAACGGCCGCTTCGCCGTCAACGTCGTGTCCGGCTGGTTCAAGGGGGAGTTCACCGCGCTCGGCGAGCCCTGGCTTGAGCACGACGAACGGTACCGGCGGGCCGAGGAGTTCATCCGCGCGCTGCGCCAGATCTGGACCGAGGACCACACCGAACTCGCCGGTGACTTCTACCGGTTGCGGGACTTCTCCCTCAAGCCCAAGCCGCTCAGCACCCCCGAGCGCCCGCACCCGGAGATCTTCCAGGGCGGCAACTCCACCGCCGCCCGCGCCATGGCGGGCCGCGTCTCCGACTGGTACTTCTCCAACGGCAAGGACATCGACGGCGTCGTCGAGCAGCTCCACGACGTCCGCGCGTCCGCCGCCGAAGCGGGCCGCACCGCACCGAAGTTCGGCCTCAACGGCTTCCTCATCGCCCGCGACACCGAGGCCGAGGCGCGCGACACCCTCCGCGAGATCATCGCCAAGGCCGACCGCGATGCCGTCGAGGGCTTCGGCGCCGCCGTCAGGCAGGCCGGCCGGTCCGCCGCCGACGGCAAGGGCATGTGGCAGGACTCCACCTTCGAGGACCTCGTCCAGTACAACGACGGCTTCCGCACCGGCCTGATCGGCACCCCGGAACAGATCGCCGAACGGATCGTCGCCTACAAGAAGCTCGGCGTCGACCTCCTCCTGCTCGGCTTCCTGCACTACCACGAGGAGGTCGAGTACTTCGGCAGGCGCGTACTGCCCCTGGTCCGCGAACTGGAGGCCCAACTCCCCGACGGCGCGCCCGAGCCCGCCCCGGCCCACGCCTGACCCCCTGCGACGTCACGAAAGAGGCAGCTCCATGGCCACCGTCCTGTCCGTCTCCGGCAGTCCCTCCGCCTCCTCCCGCACCGGCCGCCTGCTGCGCCACCTGGACCAGCGGCTGGCCGCCCAGGGCCACGAGGTGATCCCGCTCGACGTCCGCACCGTCCCCGCCGAAGCCCTGCTCGGCGCAGACTTCCGGCACCCGGCGATCGTCGAGGCCACCGAACTGTTCGCCCGCGCCGACGGGGTCGTCGTCGCCACCCCCGTCTACAAGGCGTCGTACTCCGGTGTCCTCAAGGCCCTGCTGGACCTGCTCCCGCAGTACGCGCTCAGCGGCAAGACCGTGCTGCCGCTGGCCACCGGCGGCTCCGTCGCGCACGTCCTCGCCATCGACTACGCGCTGCGACCGGTCCTCACCTCCATGGGCGCCGCCCACATAGTCCAGGGCTGGTTCACCCTCGACAAGGACATCACCGTGGGGGAGGACGGCACGCTGCTCCTGGCACCGGCCGCGGCCGAGGCACTCGCCCCGGTCGTCGACCAGTTCTCGGCGGCGCTCCTCGGCCGCACGCCGGTCCTGGCCGCGGCGAGCTGATCCGATGCCCGCCCACGTCATCGCCGACGACACCGAGGCGCTCGCCGTGGCGGCGGCCCTGGCCGACGAGTTCCGGGCCGGGGCCGCCGAACGGGACGCCGAACGCCGGCTGCCCCGCGCCGAGCTGGACCGCCTGTCGGCCTCGGGGCTGCTCGGCGTCACCGTGCCGGCCGAGTACGGCGGCGCCGACGTCGACGCCCTGACCCTCGCGGAGATCTTCCGCGTCCTCGGCTCGGCCGACGGCAGCCTCGCCCAGATCCCGCAGAGCCACTTCGTGTACGTCAACGTGATCCGCCGTCAGGGGACCGACGAACAGCGGAAGTTCTTCTTCGCCGAACTGCTCGCCGGCCGCCGCTTCGGCAACGCCCAGTCCGAGGCCGGTACCCGGCACGTGCAGGACATCCGGACCCGGCTGGAGCGCCGGCCCGACGGCTCCCACCTGCTGACCGGAGTCAAGCACTACTCCACGGGCGCCCTCTTCGCCGACTGGATCCCGGTCCTGGCCCGCGCCGAGGACGACGAACTGCACGTGGCGTACGTCCCGCGGGACGCCCCCGGCCTCACCGTCGTCGACGACTGGGACGGCATGGGGCAGCGGACGACCGCCAGCGGCACGGTCCGGCTGGACGGCGTGGGCGTGCCCGCCGACCGCGTGCTGCCGCACCACCTGACCTTCCGGGGGCCCCAGCTGCACGGCGCCGTCGCCCAGTTGCTGCACGCCGCCATCGACGTGGGGATCGCCCAGGGAGCGCTGGCCGAGGCCGCGGAGTTCGTACGGACCCGGAGCCGGCCCTGGTTCGAGAGCGGGGCGGAGACCGCCGCCGAGGACCCGCTGCTGATCCAGCGGTTCGGTGAACTCGCGGTCCGGACCAGGGCGTCCGAGGCACTGCTGCGGGAGGCCGCCCGCACGGTCGACGCGGCCGGGGCCGAACTCACCGACGGCTCGGCCGCCGAGGCGTCCGTCGCGGTGGCCGCCGCGAAGGTGCAGGCGGCCGAGACGGCCGTGACCGTCGCCGGGGCGCTCTTCGAGGTGTCCGGCACCCGCTCGGCCCTCAACTCCCTCAACCTGCACCGGCACTGGCGGGACGCCCGCACGCACACCCTGCACGATCCGGCCCGCTGGAAGATCCAGCACATCGGCCGGTACGTCCTGAGCGGCACCCTGCCGCCCCGCCACGGCCTGCTCTGACGCGCACTCACGAACGGAGACCCCCTCGTGTCCCTCACCTTCCACTGGTTCCTGCCCACCAACGGGGACAGCCGGCATGTCGTCGGCGGCGGCCACGGCACCCCGGCGACGGCCTCCGGACGGGACCGGCCGCCGACGGTGGCCTATCTGAGCCAGATCGCGAGGGCGGCGGAGGACCTCGGCTTCGTCGGGGCACTCACCCCGACCGGCGCCTGGTGCGAGGACGCATGGCTGACCACGGCGATGGTCAGCCGGCACACCGAGCGGCTGAAGTTCCTGGTCGCCTTCCGGCCGGGGTTCGTCTCGCCGACGCTCGCCGCCCAGATGGCGTCCACCTTCCAGCGGCAGTCCGGCGGCCGGCTGCTGCTCAACGTGGTGACCGGGGGCGAGAGCCACGAGCAGCGGGCCTACGGGGACTTCCTCGACAAGGACGCGCGGTACCGCCGTACCGGTGAGTTCCTGGAGATCGTGCGCGGGCTGTGGGAGGGCAGGACGGTCGATCTGGACGGTGCGCACCTGCGGGTCGAGGACGCCAGACTGGCCCGGCTGCCGGAGCCGGTGCCCGAGGTGTACTTCGGAGGGTCCTCGCCGGTCGCGGGCGAGGTCGCGGCCCGCCATGTGGACGTGTACCTGACCTGGGGGGAGCCGCCGGCCCAGGTGGCGGAGAAGATCGCCTGGATCCGGGGGCTCGCGGCGCAGCGGGGGCGCACCCTGCGGTTCGGGATCCGGCTGCACGCCATCACCCGGGACACGGCCGAGCAGGCGTGGGCCGAGGCGGCCCGGCTGCTGGAGGGGTTCGATCCGCAGACCGTGCGGTCGGTGCAGTCGGGGCTCGCCCGCAGCGAGTCCGAGGGGCAGCGGCGGATGCTGGCGCTGCACGGCGGCCGGCGGGACGCGCTGGAGATCCACCCGAACCTGTGGGCGGGGATCGGCCTGGTACGGGGTGGCGCCGGGACCGCCCTGGTCGGTTCGCACGACGAGGTCGCCGAACGGATCAGGGAGTACGCCGCGCTGGGCATCGAGGAGTTCGTGCTGTCCGGGTACCCGCACCTGGAGGAGGCGTACTGGTTCGGGGAGGGGGTGCTGCCCCGGCTGGCCGCGCAGGGCGTGTGGCGGCACCCCGCCGGGACGGGCGAGGCGTCCGCGGCGCAGGTGCCGTTCGCGTCCTGAGGGGTGCGGTCCGGCGGGTGCGCCCGGCGGCTGCCGCCTCGTCAGGGTGCGGCCAGGCCAGCCTCGATGCTGCGGTGCCGGGCGGCGCCATGCGCGAAGTCGGGCACGAGCGGTGTCCCGCCGGTGCGCAGGTCGTCCAGGAACTGCCGGTAGGCGTGGGCGACCGCGTAGGCCGGGGCGTCGGTCCGGGCGTCCAGGGCGGGGACGCGGGTGAGGGAGCCGGGCACCGGCAGCGGAGCCAGGTCGGTGGACGGGGAGCGGCCGCCTTCGAGGGTGACCGGGCTGAGCTGGAGGTGGCCGACCGGAGCGGTGAGGACGAGGTCGCCCTCGGTTCCGTTGATCTCCCAGCGGAAGTTGGTGCCCCGGGACATCCCACCGCGGTAGTGGACGGTGGCGACCGCGCCGCCCGGCAGCCGTCCCGAGGCCACCACCTGGTCCGCGGCCGTCATGGGCACGCGGTCGCCGCTCTCGCGGTCCACGGCCGACGTACGCCGGCGGGTCTGCCGGATCCGCAGTTCCTCGGGCTCTCCCAGGACCCACGCGAGGGCGTCGAGCAGGTGGCCGAACGGAACGGTCAGCAGGGTCGCGCCGTTCGCGGGGTCGAGCACGTAGTGGTCGCGGGCGCTCACGGTCGCGCCCCAGGCGCCGCCCGACCCCACGACCGTCGTCGACAGCACCTCTCCGACGTAACCGTCGGCGACGAGACGGCGCGCGTGGACCAGGGCCGGGTGCGAGCGAGCCTGGAGCCCGACCGCGGTGGACACGGCGCGGCTCCGCGCCCGCTGCGCCATGTCCTCGGCCTCGGCGAGCCCGTTGCCCAGCGGCCATTCGCACAGCACGCTCTTGCCGGCGTCGAGCGCGGTCCGCACCAGTTCCCGGTGGTGCGGCACCTTCACCGCCACCACCACGAGGTCCACCTCGTCGCAGGCGGCCAGTTCGGCGGCCGACCCGAAGGCACGGGGCACCCCGTGCACCTCTGCGGAGCGCTCGGCCGAGTCTTTCGCACTCGTGCTCAGTGCCCTCAGCTCGTAACCGGGTACCGCGCGCAGAGCCGGCAGGTGCGAGCGTTCGGCCCAGCTGCCGTGTGCGCCGAGTCCGACGATGCCGACTCCGATCGGCTTGCCGGACATGGCCAGCTCGGCGAGCGGTGAACCGGATGTGTTCATGATGCGGAGACCTCTTCTCGCGGCTGTGTGCCGCGCTCGCTGTCGAGCAGGGGCGACGCGGGGGCGCTGCCGCCGACTGCTAGCGTTGACATCTCAACACTAGAAAGAGGTGTGTTGATATGTCAACGTCATCGGCCGGTGCCCTGCCGGAACCCGTCGAGCTCTGGTCCGCGTTCAAGCGCGCCCACGAACTCGTCCGCACCCGGGTGGTCGCGGACACCGCCGAGGCGGCGGGCCTGTCCGAACCGGACCTGACGATCCTCGTCAACCTCCACAAGGCGGGCGGCGCCCTGCGCCAGAGCGAACTCGCCGCGTCGCTCGGCTGGGACCGCACCCGCATCTCCCACCAGCTCACCCGCATGGCCAAGCGCGGACTGGTCGCCCGGGAGCGCGGCGACGGCGTCACGGTCGCCCTCACCGACGCCGGGTGCCGGACCGTCGCCGCCGTGCATCCCGGCCTGGAAGCCGCGGTGCGCCGCCACTTCACGGACCGGCTCTCCGCGGCGGAGATCGAGACGCTGAGCACCCTGCTCCGCCGGCTGTGACCGGGACGCGGTCGCCCGAAGGGAGCAGCGCAGCACACGTCACCCGTCCGGCGGGCCCGGCGTGCGGCCGGTCGGCGCGCCGGGGAGCCTAGGATCCGTCCCCGGACGAACCGCGGGGCGGCTGCCTTGCCGGCTTGGGTGGACGGACCTCACGACCGGAGGAGACGGGTGTCGTACCGCGCCGGAAGAACCCGCTGGAGACGCTTCGCGGTGGTCCTGGTGCCCAGCGTCGGCGCCTGTGCGGCCGTCGGCGTCGCCATGGCGCAGGGAGTCCTGGCCGCCTCGTTCTTCATCTCCGGCCGGCAGTTCCAGCTCGCCGCCGACACCCTGACCGCCCGCGGGTTCAGTCTCTACGGCATGGTCGACGTGACGCGAAGACACGAACTCGTCCCCGTCGTGGTCACCGGGTTCCGGCATGCCACGATCGACGGACTGTGCCAGTCCGTCGTCGTCGACGTCCCGGTGCTGGGCACGCAGACCCTGCGGCTCACCGGCGGTGGCGGCCGGCCGGTCGAGACCTCGGACTTCTTCATCGACGCGACGGCCGAGTCGGTCGGTGACGCGAACTTCAGCGGCCTCGACGTCGGCGTCGCCCAGGGAGCCCTCACCAAGGGCCCGGTCAGGTCCGGCGACCGGAACTCGCAGTTCTTCGACCCCGACGCCGTCGCCCAGCAGGCGCTGTCGACCACCCTGAACGACGTGCGGGTGAGCGCGGTCGCGGTCTCCGCCGGCACGTTCAGCGTCCCCGGCCTGCGGGTGCGGCTCGAACAGGGCGACCACCCATGCTTCTGACCCCCGCGGCCAGGACAAGGCTTGTGCTCACCCGCCTCCGGGGCAGCGGCCGACGACTGCTCGACGGGGCACCGGCGTTCCGGCGCGGGTTCCGCGCCTGGCGTGGTGAACGCCCCTTCTGGGCCGCGGTGTTCACCTTCGCCGCCGGGCTGCCCATCCTCTACTGGCCGTACGCCCACCTGTCCCTGGGCGGGATCCCGCTCGCCCTGTCGACCGCCTCCGGCGCCGGGTCCCTGCTGATCGGAACCCTGCTCCTGGCTCTGGGGATCGGGCTCTGCTGCCGCCCCCATCTGCGGGTGTTCGCCGGGATCGCCACCCTGCTGCTCGCCCTCGTCTCCTTCCCCGTCGCGAACTTCGGCGGCCTCTTCCTCGGCGTGGCCTCCGGCCTCGTCGGCGGCTCCCTGGCCTGTGCCTGGCTGCCGCCCCAGGCCGACGAGCCGACGGCCACGGGAGAGGAGTGCGGTGGCGGCTGACTCGCGCACCGGTACCGCCCGCCTCGTGCCCGGCCGGGTGGCCCGGCCGCTCGCGGCCGCGCTGGCCGTGACCTGCCTCGCCCTGCTCCCGCACCTCGACGTGGGGCGGCCGGCCGGCGGCGGTGCGGGCGCTGCCGCCGAGCGGCTCGGCACGACGCCCCCGGTGCGCGCCGCGAAGGCCCCCTGCGTCCTGCGTGCGGACCGGCTCGTCCTGCGCGGCGCGCGGTTCCGCGGGGTGGTCTCGCTGCGCGCGGGGACCGGGACCGTCCGGGCCCTGAAGTTCACCGTACGGTCGCTGGACGCCGTCGACCTCGACCTGACCGTGGGCCGGGGCCGCGCGGCGATGCGTCTGCGGGCGCGGCCGGCGACCACCTCCACGCTCAGCGGGCAGGGCGCCGGCGGGGTCGCGACCCTCTACGTCCGCAGACTGACCGGCCGGGTCACCGGCCTCGGCGGCAGCCCGCTCCCGGCGCACCGCAACCTCACCGTCACCCCGGACTCCGTACCCCGCTGGCTCGCGCGCCCGGCCCCGCACGCCGCCACGCGCACCATCACCCTCGCCCGGGCGACCGCGTCCCAGCTCACCCAGTTCGGTGGCCGGCTGTCCATCAAGGGCCCGCAACTGCGGACCACCGCCCGGGGACGGCACGGCGCATGACCCGGTCGGGTCGACGAGTCCCGGCCAGGGGCCCGGGTTCTCCCGGGTTCGGGTTCTTCAGGGTTCTCCAGGGTTCTCCGTCAGGTGACGGGACAGGTCGTGGCGATCTTCTCGACGCGTGATCCGGCCGGGAGCGTGACCGTCACCGGATCGGGTGCCGCACCGGGGGCGGCCGTGCGCTGCGCCGCGTCCGCCGTGCAGACGATCTGCTCGGCCGCGAGGCGGGGATCGTGGACCTGGCTGAGCGCGCCCGACAGTTCGACCGAGATCCGGTGGTCGCGCGCCGTCACCTTCACGAGATCCGCCCAGCCGGGCGGCTCCGCCGCGGTGGTGGCACCGCCGTATCCCGGGACGGCCGTGGCCGTGCTCGGCACGACGCCGAGCAGCGGCAGCCGTGTCGTCAGCCCCTTGCTCCGCTCCGCGTCGGTCGGGCCCCGGAGCAGTGCCTGCAGCGCCGACTCGACGTCGCCCGGCGCGTCGGTCGTGCGCCGGACGGCGGTCAGGGTGCCCTCCCGCACGAAGTACAGCCGGGCCGTCGGCATGATGCCACTGGCGGGACCGCCCGCCTGCACCACCCCGGTCGTGGGGATGCCGCAGGCCGCCAGGGCGCCCGCCGCCACGAGGAGCAGCAGCGTGCGGCGGGCCCGGCGCCCGAGGCTCACCACGGATCCTCCCGCGGTCCCTCGCCCCGCGGACCCTCGCCGGCCGGCAGCGGGAGCCGCACGGTGAAGACGGCGCCGCCGCCGGCCCGGTTCGCGGCGTGCACCGTCCCCCCGTGCACCCGGACGTTCTCCGCCGTGATCGCGAGGCCCAGGCCGCTGCCCTCGGTGCGGGTGCGGGCCGCGTCCGACTTGTAGAACCGCTCGAAGACATGCGGCAGCACGTCGTCCGGGATCCCGGGCCCGCTGTCCAGCACCTCGATCACCGCGAGCCGCTCTCCGCCGGGCTCCGTGAGGTCGGACAGGCGCAGGGTGACGGGCGGGGCACCGTGCCGCAGAGCGTTCCCGACCAGGTTGGCCACGACGACGTCGAGACGGCGCGGGTCGACACGGCCGCGCAGGGTGCCGGGCGGGGGCAGGTCGCACTCCACCTGGCCGGTCCAGGCGCGGGCGTCGAGGGTGCGCCGCAGGGACTCGGCGAGGTCGATCTCGTCCAGGTGCACGACCGCGGCGCCCGCGTCGAACCGGGAGATCTCCATCAGGTCGTCGACCAGTCGGGCCAGCTTCACGGTCTCCTCGCTGATCAGGCGGACGGCGGTGGCGGTGTCCGGGTCCAGGCCGGCGGCGTCCTCGTCGAGCACGTCGGTGACGGCGGACATGGCGGCGAGCGGGGTGCGCAGTTCATGGGAGACGTCCGCGGCGAACCGGCGGGCCCGGGCCTCCATGCCGCGCAGCTCGGCCACCGACTTCTCCAGCGCGGCGGCCGTCTCGTTGAACGTGTGGGAGAGATCGGCGAGTTCGTCGGACCCGTGGACGGCGAGCCGGGTGTCCAGGCGGCCCTCGGCGATGCTGCGGGTGGCGTGGCGCAACGCCCGCACCGGGCGCAGCACTCCGCGGGCGGCGAGCAGCGCCAGCAGCACGGCGAGCGCCAGCGCGGGCACGGCGGCGCGTTCGACGGCGCTGACCAGGGCGTCCACGTAAGCGAGTTCGGTGGTCTGCGGCACCGTCAGGAAGACATGGACACCGGAGTTGTACACGCCCTTCACGGGCGCCTCGGCGAAGGTGACCGTCATGCCGACCACGAGTGCGGTGCCGTCGCCGACGGCCACCCGCTGGAAGACGGTGGCCAGGCTGGAGTCGACGGCCGCGCGCAGGGCGGGGGTCAGCTCCGCGAAGCGGTCACCGGCGGCGGAGACGGCGCTCAGCCGGCCGTAGGTGGCCAGCACCCGCCAGGTACCGGACGGCTCCGAGCGGGCCACGTCCACCGCGAACCGGGAGAGCGCGGCCTCGTCCGGCGGGAAGGCGAGGTCCGGGGCGAGCCGGCCGACCTGAGTGCGCAGCTGCTGGATCACGGCGTCCTGGCTCTGCTGGAGCACACCGGTACGGGCCTCGCGGAAGGTCAGGGCGCCGGTGGTGGCCGCGGTGACGGCGGCGACCAGGGTGAAGGCGAGCACCAGCCGGATCCGCAGCCCGCGCGGCTGCGGCAGGCGGAGCCGCCTCACCGGGCGGCGAACCGGTAGCCGAAGCCGCGCACGGTCTGGATGTGGCGCGGCTCGCGCGGCGGTTCGCCCAGCTTGGCGCGCAGCCGCCGCACGCAGGCGTCCACCAGGCGCGCGTCCCCGTGATAGCTGTGCTCCCACACCGCTTCGAGCAGCTGCTGCCGGCTGAACACCTGGCCGGGCGACGCGGACAGGGTGAGCAGCAGCCGGAGTTCGGACGGGGCGAGCGGGACCGGCACCCCGCCGCGGGCGACCTCAAGGCCGGCCCGGTCCACGGACAGGTCCCCGAAGGTGTCGATCTTCGGTATGCCGCCCTCGGCCGGCGCGCCGCCCGCCCGGCGCAGCACCGCGCGGATGCGGGCCTCCAGCACCCGCGCCTGCACGGGCTTGACCACGTAGTCGTCGGCGCCCGCCTCCAGGCCCACGACGATGTCCTCGTCGTCGCCGCGCGCGGTCGCCATGACGATCGGCAGGGTCTGGTCGAGGCCGCGGATCCGGGAGCAGACGTCGAGCCCGGACAGACCGGGCAGCATGAGGTCCAGCACCACGACGTCCGGCCGGAAGGAGCGTACCCGTTCCAGCCCGTCCTCCCCGGTCGCGACGGGGGCGACCTCGTGCCCCTGGCGGCGCAGGGCGAGGGCCACCCCCTCCCGCACGGCACGGTCGTCTTCGATCAGCAGTACGCGTGGCATGCGCTCAGTATCGGCATCGGATCCGCACAGCTGTGCGCCTGTTACGGGATGATCACATAAGCCCGCGGCCTACGCCGCGGCCTGCCGACTCCTGTGCCCACGACTCGCGTGACGCGTGAACCGGCCGGCCGCCGTGGCGTCAGCCCTCGATCCAGCCGTGGTTCTTCGCGAACTGGGCCAGCGCGCCGCGGACCCGCACGATCTCCTCGGCGGTGAGCGTGGGCGCCGACGCCAGCAGCGTCTCGGTCACCTCGCGGGTGAACTCGTCCGCGCTGAGCAGGTCGCACAGCGAGTCGTCGTCCGGGCCGAGCGTGCGGACGTCCGCGCCCCGGGCGAGCCGGACTCCGGACGCCTTCGGGCCGCGCTCGCCGCTCTCGATGTCGAACTCCACGGCCACGCCGGGGCGGACGTACGACTCCGGCATCTGCATGTCGTTCACATGCAGGAAGACGTCCTCCCCACCACCGTCCGGAGCGATGAAGCCGTACCCGCGCGAGCTGTCGAACCGCACCACACGACCGGTAACCATGCCGAACCCCCAACCACACCGGGCCACCTGCCCGGACACCTGACCCCGATGGTAGTCACGTCCGGCCCGCCGGGTCGACCGCGGCGAGGGCCGAGGCGGGACGCCGTCGGGAACCCCGTCGGGAACGCCGTCGGGAAGGGAGGGGGAACTCCGTGCACCGGCAATGAAGTTGATGTGGAAAGCTGTCGCCAGCCGCCGGTGGGCCATGGGGAGCCCGGAGTGGTCGTTGAGAGGAGCGCACGTGACGCAGGACGGTACCGGGGCCGTGCAGATCGACACCAGCAAGCCGCATCCCGCGCGGATCTACGACTACCTGCTGGGCGGCAAGGACAACTACGAGGTGGACCGCGCGGCCGGCGACCGGATCGCCGCCGCCGCGCCCGAGGTGTGGATCTCCGTGCGGGCCAACCGCGGCTTCCTGCAGCGCGCGGTCCGGCACGTCGTGGACAGCGGTGTCCGCCAGATCCTCGACATCGGCACCGGCCTGCCCACCTCGCCGAACGTGCACGAGATCGCCCAGCGGCTGGCGCCGGACGTGCGCGTCGCCTACGTCGACAACGACCCGATCGTGAAGGCCCACGGCGACGCGCTGCTCAGCCGGGCCGGCACCACCAGCATCGTCCTCGCCGACCTGCGCGACCCGCGGTCCGTCGTCGAGCACCCCGAGGTCCGCCGGATCATCGACTTCGGCGAGCCCGTCGCCCTCTTCCTCGTCGCCATCCTCCACTTCGTCCGCGACGAGGAGGAGCCCGAGCGGATCGTGGCCACTCTGCGCGACGCGCTCCCGGCCGGCAGCTTCCTGGTGCTCTCGCACGCCACCGGCGACTTCGCCGACGACCGCAGCGAGGCCCAGAACGTCTACAACAACGCGACCGCCTCCATGAACCTGCGTCCCCGGGCCCGCGTCGAGCGGTTCTTCGACGGGTTCGAGCTGGTCGAGCCCGGCGTGACCCAGGTCCCGTTCTGGCGCCCGGACACCACCCCGCCGGCCGGCTCCGAGGAGATCGGCTTCTACGGCGGGGTGGCCGTCAAGAAGGCCTGAGCCGTCGTCCGGCCGGTGCGCCGCGTCGCGGCCGGCCCGGACGCGTAAACGGCTGGCGGCCCCGGGCGAGGGCGCCGTATTCTTCCCGCGATGACCACTCACTCTGCAGTCAGATTGGGGGTCCCGTCCGCTCAAGGTGAGTGCTGATGGCCACTCACCTCACGGACGGGGACACCCGCCTCTCCCTGTGGCGGCGCGTGCGCGAGTTCGCCGTGCCGCCTGCCATGATCGAGACCGCGACCGCCCGCCGCACCGTCGGCGACTGGGCGGGGGCCTGCGCCGCGGCCGGTTTCGACGTCGACCTCGACCTGCGTGCGCTGGCCCGTGCCCGGGGCCGGGACGTGACCGAACGGGTCCGTGCCGACCTGCGCCTGCTGGCGCCCGACCTGCTGCGCTGGCATCTGCCGAGGATCGCGCCCGACGGGCTGCTGCGACCGGGGCTGACCATGCCGCTCGCCCGTTACGACGCAGGGGACGGCTCGCTGTGCCTCGTGGTCCGGACGCCGCCCGCCTGGGCCGACGCCGGGCAGCGCATCAGCCTCGCGCTCTGGGACGGCACGCTGAGCGAGCCCGCCGCCCGGGGGCATCCGCATCCGCACCCCAGCCGCCGCTTCCGCTTCGACCTGCACCGCCATCTGTGGAACGCGGACGCCGCCGGAGACCTGCGGACCCGCGCGGGCACCGACCGTCCGCCGAGCCGGGAACCGGCCGAGGACACCGGCCGCGTGCCCGGCGGCGACCTTCTCCAGGGCGGCGACCATCTCTTGGGCGATGCCCCGTTTCCGGGCGGTGGCCCCCACTCGGTCCGTGGCCCATCCGCCGGCGGTGGGCGGTTCGCGTTCACCGACGGGTTCGCGTACACCGAACGCCTTGCGCTCCACGGAGAAGGACCGTGTGCCACGGACCGGTGGGCGGACGAGGCGCGGATCGTGCTGGATGCGGAGGGGCGGGACAGCGGGACCGTCGTCGTACGGCTGAGCGGCCGGCGGCGGCTCGCGCTGTGCCTCGCGGCCGACGGGACCATGTCCGTGGGCCCGGACGCCGGTACCGGCGCGCTGCCCGTGCTGCCGGACGCGGCGACCTGGACGCTCCCCGATCTGGAGCTGCTGCGCGCCGGGCTGGTCGACGCCGGCCGGTTGCATCCGCTGGTGGCCGCCGCGCTCGTGCCCCGACCTGTGGCGGCCGGCCGGGCACGGGCACCGCTCGCGGACCCGGCCCGACGGCCGGACCTCGTGGAGTGCCGCGGCGCCCGTCACCGGATCGGCCTGGTCGACGGGGTGCTGTCGCCGCTGGACCACTCCCCGGACGAACTCCGGCGCGAGGACCTGCTGGTGGCACTCGGCGGCCCGCCGCTGCCCTGCCTGCGGGCCATCGACGAGGCGCACCGCCGCCCCGACTGCCTCACCGGCGTCCGCGAACGCCTCGACCACGGAGATGTCGCCGGCGCGCTCGCCGTCGTCGAGGGCCTGCTGGGGCCCGAAGCCGTGCTGCGCGACGGCCCGTTGAAGGACGCGCTGGAGTCGGCCGCGGAACGCCGGATCACCTACGGCCTCTACCGGGCGGGTCTCGTCGGATCGAGCACCGGGCCGGTCCGCACCCGGCGACGCCGGTCCGCCCGCGACCCGCGCCTGGGCCCACGCGCCGCCGACCGGCGCTGACCCCCACCCTCCTCCTTTCCCGCACCTGCTCTCCCACACCCCAAGGTGATCGCCCATGACCACGCATGCCCCCGACCAACTCGCCGTCGCGGACGCCCTCTCGGCGCTGCTCGGCGACTCCACCACCCAGCCCCGGCCCGACACCCAGCTGGAGGCGCTGACCCTCGCCGTCGCCGCCGACCTGCCCGTCCTCCTGTGGGGCGAGCCGGGCATCGGCAAGACCGCCGCCCTGAACAGACTGGCCGAGGCGCTCGACCTGCCGCTGACCACGGTGATCGCCAGCGTGCACGAGCCGTCCGACTTCTCCGGCCTGCCCGTCGTCGGCGACGACCCGGCCGTCCAGGGCGTCCCGATGGCCCCGCCGGACTGGGCGGTACGGCTGGTGCGGGCCGGCCGTGGCCTGCTCTTCCTCGACGAGCTGTCCACCGCGCCCCCCGCCGTACAGGCCGCCCTGCTCAGGCTGGTCCTGGAGCGTCGGGTGGGCGCGCTCCGCCTGCCGCCCGGCGTACGGATCGTGGCCGCGGCCAACCCGCGTTCCTCGGCCGCCGACGGCTGGGAGCTGAGCCCGCCGCTGGCCAACCGGTTCGTGCATCTGCAGTGGGCCCACGACCACGACGTCGTCGTCCGAGGGCTCGGCGGCGTCTGGCCCCGGGCGACCCTGCCCCGGCTCGATCCCGAGCGGCTGCCCGCCGCCGTGGACTTCGCGCGTCGCGCGGTGTGCGGCCTGCTCGCCACCCGCCCCACCCTCGTCCACCGGCTGCCGAGCGGCGAGATGCGGCGGGGCGGTGCCTGGCCGTCGCCCCGCAGCTGGGACATGACGCTGCGCCTGGTCGCCTTCGCGCACGCCGCAGGCTCCTCCCGGGACGTGCTCTCCCTGTTGGTCAGAGGGACGGTCGGGGACGGCCCGGGACTCGAACTGCTGGCGAGCGTCGACCGGATGGAGCTCCCGGACCCCGAGACGCTGCTCGCCGACCCGGACGCGGCCGATCTGCCCGAGCGAGGTGACCTGCGCCAGGCCGTGCTGGACGGCGTGGTCGCGGCGGTCCGTGAACGCCCGGACCGGTCCCGCTGGGACGCCGCCTGGGCCCTGTTGGTGCGGGCACTGGACACCGGCGCCCCCGACCTCGTGGTCGTCCCCGCCACCACCCTGGCCTCGCTGCGCCGCGACGACTGGGACGTGCCGGCGGCGATCGAACGGCTCGCGGGAGCGGTGGCGGTGTCCCGCCGCGCCGACCGGGCGGCCGAACGCGTCACGGCGAAGGCGGGCCGCCGATGAGCGCCGAACCGCACACCGGCCCCGGCACCGCACCGGCCGCGACCCTCGCCCCTGCACTGCAACCGGACGCCAGACCGGACCGGACCCCTCACCTGGACCCGGACCGGAACCCGGCCCCGGACCCGGACCGTGAGCTGGACTTGGACCTGGAGAAGCTCTACGCCGCCCGGCTGCAGGCCGCGCGGGCCCGGCCCTACCTCGCGACGGCCCTGTTCGCCCTGCACGTCGTGGCGTCCCGGCAGGTGCCGACCATGGCCGTCGACAAGCACTGGCGGTGCTATGTCTCACCCGCCTTCGTGGACCGGACGCCGGAGGAGGACCTGGCCGGGGTGTGGGTGCACGAGGTGTCGCACCTGCTGCGCGACCACCACGCGCGCAGCGACCGGGTCGCGCGTGAACGCGGGCTGACCGGAGCCGGCGAGCGGCTGCGGATGAACATCGCGGCGGACCTGGAGATCAACGACGACGCGTACGGCGACGGACTGGCCCAGCCCCGCGGCGCCGTCCGGCCGTACATGCTGCGGCTGCCCGAAGGCCAGTTGATGGAGGACTACCTGCGCCAGTTCCGGCTCGGGCCGCTGACGCAGGACCTCGCCTGGCTGGACTGCGGCAGCGGGGCCGACGGCCGGGACCGGGAGTGGGACCTGGGTCCGGACGGTGCGCACGGCCTCAGCGAACAGGAGCGGGACGGGGTCCGGTTCCGGGTGGCACAGGCCATCAGCGGACGGCCGGGCAGCGCGCCGGACGGCTGGCGGCGCTGGGCGGAGGAGGCCTTCCATCCGCCGCAGCCCTGGCGCGAGCTGCTGGGCGCCGCGGTCCGCTCGGCGGCCTCGGCCGCGGGCGCCGGCGACGACTACAGCTACGGCCGCCCCTCGCGCCGCTCGGCGGCCCTGCCCGGTGTGGTCCTGCCGAGTCTGCGCCGCCGCCCGCCCAGGGTCTCGGTCGTCATCGACACCTCAGGCTCGGTCAGCGACGCCGAACTGGGCAGCGCCCTGCTGGAGGTGGCCGCGATCTCCCGTGCCGTCGGCGGCCGCAGGGACCTGGTCTCGGTGCTGTCCTGCGACGCGGCCGCCCGGACGGTGCAGCCGTTGTGCCGCGCGGAGGGCATCGCGCTGGTCGGCGGTGGCGGTACGGACCTGCGCGCGGGCTTCGCCAGGGCGCTGCGGGCGCGGCCGGCGCCGGACGTCGTGGTGGCCCTCACCGACGGCCAGACACCCTGGCCCACGGCACAACCGGACTGCCGGACGGTGGTGGGCCTGTTCCCCCGGCAGCACAGCGGCACGTCGGAGGAGACGGACGGCCCCGGCTACGTACCGGACGCACCGCCCGCCTGGGCCCGGGTCGTCCACATCGGCTAGCCCGGCCTGCCCCTGAGCCTCGAACGCCCCGGTCGGTAAGGGGGCGCCGCCGGCGGAGAGGTGCGGGCGGGGCGCCCGGGAGGTGCCGCGTCCGGATGACGGACAATGAGCCCACGCCGTCGACTGCCGAGCGGCCGGCCGAGACCGGACGGCCGACGTCGCGTCCGCCGCCGGCACCCACCCGGCGCCCCGCCGGCACCCACCCGGCGCCCCGGCGGCGCCCACCCGGCGCCCCGGCGGCGCCCACCCGGCGCCCCGGCGGCGCCCAGAACGGAGGACGAACATGCCCGACACCCCGCCCGTGACTCTCCAGGACGTGCACGACGCGGCGGCGCGGATCAAGGGGGTGGCCCACCGCACCCCCGTGCTGCGCTCGCGCACCCTGGACGAGCTGGTCGGTGCCGAGGTCTTCCTGAAGTGCGAGAACCTCCAGCGCGTCGGCGCGTTCAAGTTCCGCGGCGCCTACAACGCCGCGTCCCGGCTGTCCGCCGCGCAGCTCGCCAAGGGCATCGCCGCCTACTCCTCCGGCAATCACGCCCAGGCCGTCGCCCTCGCCGCCCGCGAACTGGGCACCACCGCCGTCATCGTGATGCCCGAGGACACCCCGCGCGCCAAGCGGGAGGCGACCGCCGGGTACGGCGCGGAGATCGTGACGTACGACCGCTACACCGGCGACCGGGTCGCGATCGGCGAGGCCCTCGCCGCCGAGCGAGGGCTCGCGCTGATCCCGCCGTACGAGCACCCGCACGTCATAGCCGGACAGGGCACGGCCGCTCTCGAACTCATCGAGGAGGTCGGCGAGCTGGACGCCCTGGTGGTGCCGGTCGGCGGCGGCGGGCTGATCGCGGGCAGCGCCACCGCCGCCAAGGGGTTGCTGCCCGGGATCCGGGTCGTCGGGGTCGAGCCGGAGGCCGGCGACGACACCAGGCGTTCCCTCGCGGCGGGCCACCGGGTGTCGATCCCGGTGCCCCGCACCATCGCCGACGGCCAGGCCGCGGACATCCCCGGCGAGCTGACCTTCTCCGTCAACCAGCGCCTGGTGGACGACATCTCGCTGGTCGGCGACGAACAGATCGGCGACGCCATGCGGTTCGCCTTCGAGCGTCTGAAGACCGTCCTGGAGCCGAGCGGCGCCAGCGGTCTGGCCGCGCTGCTCGCCCACCGGGTGGCGCCGCTGCCGCGCCGGATCGGGGTCGTCCTGTCCGGGGGCAACGTGGGCGCGGAGCGGTTCGCCGAGATCGTCGCCGGCTGACCGCGCGACGGCGCGCGCAGCCGCGGATCGCCGGCGCGGCGGGCGGCACCGGGCGGGCCGGACGCCCCGGCGGGGTCCCGGGCGCATGCCCCGGCTCCGACCGGGTACGCGTGCCGTGGCCGCCCGGCGCCTGCCGGACCCGCGGCCCGTAACACCACCGCTACCTGGGGATCTGCCATGGAGACACCCGCACACGACGACTTCCCGACGCCGGCCCAGCGGGCGCTCGACTCGCTGGCCGTCAACGCCGAGGACCACGACGCCCTGGACACGCTCGCACACAGTGACGTGCTGGTCCCGGTGCCGGACGACGCCGCGGAGGCGGCCGACCCCGCGATGATCGCCCTGCCCGTCCTGGAACGCCCCGACGGCGACCCCGTCGTCCCGGTGTTCACCTCCGAGGGTGAGCTGACCGGCCTGCTGCCGACCGTCTCCCGCTACCGCGTGGTGCCGCTCGGCGCGCTCGCCTCGCAGTGGCCCGAGGAGAACCTCTCGCTCGCCATCGACGGCAGCTCGGCGCACGCGCTGACGCTCACCTCGGAGGGAGTGCGCACCCTGCTGGCCCGGCCGGCGGGCTGACCCAAGGGCTCCGGTCACCCGGAGGCGGCCGTGCGGGCCAGAATGGCGCCATGGAATGGATCTCCGGGGTGGCCGGGGGACTGGTATTGATCCTGGTCCTGCGCAGCATCCTGCGTACGCTCGTGGTCCCCAGGGGCCTGTACTCGGTGCTCGTCTACCGGCTCTGGTGGGGCCTGCGCCGCCTGCTCTGCCTCATCGCGCACCGGGGCGGCTACGCCGCCATCGACCGCGCGCAGACCTGGCTCGCCCCCCTCATGCTGGTCGGCATGCTCGCCGCCTGGCTCGGCGGGGCGTTCCTCGGCTTCGGGCTGCTGCTGTACGCGTTCTCCCCGCTCTCCTGGAGCACCGCGTTCCGGGAGGCGGGCTCCAGCCTCTTCACCCTGGGCTTCGCCGGCGGCGCCCGGCTGCGGCTGTCCGCGCTCGACTTCGTCGCCGCGGCCACCGGCCCGGTCGTCATCGCCCTGCAGATCGCCTACCTGCCCACCCTGTACGCCGCCTACAACCGCCGCGAGCTGGAGGTCACCCTGCTCCAGTCGCGCGCCGGTGAGCCCGCGTGGGGTCCGGAGATCCTCGCCCGCCAGTGGCTGGTCGACACCGAGACCGCGCTGCCCGAGCTGTACCGGTCCTGGGAGCGACTGGCCGCGGACATGGGGGAGAGCCACGCCACCTATCCGGTGCTGCTGGCGTTCCGCTCGCCCCGCCCCTACCGCAGCTGGCTGGTCGGCCTGATCGCCGTCATGGACGCGGCCGCCATGCAGCTCGCGCTCTCCCCGCGCTCCACGTCGCCGCAGGCCCGCCTGGTGCTGCGGGCCGGGTTCACCGCGCTGCGGGACATCGCCGTCTCGGTGCGGGCGGACTTCGACCCCGACCCGGCACCGGACGCCCCCGTCGAGCTGACCTACGGCGAGTTCGAGGCGGCCGTCGCCATGCTGGAGAAGACCGGTTTCCGGCCCGAGCGCAGCACCGAGGAGGCCTGGCCGCACTTCCACGGCTGGCGGGTCAACTACGAGGCGGTCGCCTACGAACTGTGCCGCCGCTGCGACGCCGTGCCCGCACTGTGGACCGGCGGGCGGGACTTCCCCTCGGAGCCGATCCCGCCGCGGCGCCCGGTGGACCGGCGGCCCTCCGCAGGACGGCCGGAAGTTCCCCCCGGGCGCGGGTAGTACGGCGCATCCTGAGGGAAGATCCCAGCAGGGGCCGGGGAGACCGAGAGGGGCGGATCGTCGTGAGGGTCGTCCTGCTGGGCACCGCCGCGGGCGGCGGATTCCCGCAGTGGAACTGCGCCTGCGCGCTGTGCGCCGCAGCCCGGGACGGCAAGCTGCCCTCCCGGAGCCAGGAGTGCGTCGCCCTGACCGGCAACGGCCGGGACTGGTGGCTGCTCAACGCCTCCCCGGACATCCGGGTCCAGCTCACCGCCGCGGCGGCGCTGTGGCCGGGACCCGGCCCCCGGGACACCCCGGTGCGCGGCGTGCTGCTCACCGACGCCGAGGCCGACCACGTCGCCGGGCTGGTCGTGCTGCGCGGGGCGCCCGGCCTGAAGGTGTACGCGGCCCCGCCGGTGCGGACGGCACTGGCTCCCGCCCAGGGCGCCCTGGACCGCTACGCCCCCTGGGAGTGGGCCGACAGCCTGGCCGACGGCGGGTTCGTGCTGGCCGGCGGTCTGGTCGTCACCGCCCATCCGGTCGGTGCCAAGGTCCCGGCCTACGTCCCGCCCGCGCTCGCCGAGGCCGACGGCCGCTGGGTCACGGCCTACCGCGTCGAGGACCTGGCCACCGGGGGAGTGCTGGTCTACGCGCCCTGCGTCGGCGCCTGGAGCGACACCCTGGACGACCTGTGCGCGGAGGCGGACTGCGTCCTGCTGGACGGCACCTTCTTCACCGCCGGCGAGATGGGCGGCACGGTCCGCTCAGGTCGCCGGCAGGCGGCGATGGGCCATCTCCCGGTCTCCGGCGCGCACGGCAGCCTCGCCGCCCTGGCCCGGCATCCCCGCGCCCGCCGGATCTACACCCACCTCAACAACACCAACCCCCTGGTCGACCCGGCGTCCCGGGCTCGCGCCCGGGTGGCCGCGGAGGGGGTGGAGGTCCTCCCCGACGGGATCGAGTTCGCGCTCTAGGGGGTCTGCCCGCCTTCGAGCATCCGCTCCAGCACCGCCCGCTGCAGCGGGCGTACCTCGGCGTGCACGGCGCGCCCCTTCGCGGTGAGCGCGACCCACACGCCCCGCCGGTCCTCGACACAGACCGACCGCTCCACCAGACCGTCCTTCTCCAGCCGTCCGATCAGCCGGGACAGGGCGCTCTGGCTCAGATGGACCCGGCCCACCAGGTTCTGCACCCGGCAGTGGTCACCCTCGGCCGGGGTCTCGGTGGCGAGCAGGTCGAGCACCTCGAAGTCGCTCGCACCCAGCCCGTGCGGATGCAGCACCCGGTCGATCTCGCACATGGTGCGCGCGTGCACCGACAGGATGTCCCGCCACTGTTCCTCGAGCCGGGCTTCGGCCGTCTTCGCTGCCATACCCGCACCGTAACACCGATGCCACCACTTGTTGAGTGTGCAACTAGTGCGGGTGCAAGCAGTCTCAGGCCACCGGGTCCTGGAGCAGCCCCACCATGTTGCCGTCGGCGTCCTTGACGGAGGCGACCAGCCGTCCGTTGCCGACGTCCCGCGCGTCCTGGACCAGCTCGGCGCCGGCCGCCAGCAGTGCGGCGAGCCGCTCCCGCAGGTCGGTGACGTGCCAGAACGGCGTCGGTCCGGTCAGCCCCTGGGCGTGCCCGTTCGGGTCCAGGCCGACGTCCTGCCCGGCGGCCTTGAACCCGACGTAGTACGGCTCGTCGGCATACGGCTCCACGCCCAGCAGCGCGCCGAACAGCGCCTTGGCCCGCGCCGCGTCCTTGACGGGGTAGATGATCGTCTGCACGCCTTCGCTCATGGCGTTCCCACTCCTCGCGCTCAGGGACCGGCGCTTTTCGGCCGGTGATCCCACGCTAGAACGGGCGACCCCACCACGGCTTCTCCAATCCTGACCGCTTGCCGAAGCACCCCGCGCAGGCGTCCCCGACGGGGCGCTGGGGGTACCCCCGGCCGAAGGCTGGGGGAGGAACTGCGCGACCAGCCACGACGTCGCCGCAGACGACCTCCGGCCCGGCGCGGCGCCCCAGCGAAGCCCTCACGCAGACTCGCGCCGCACCAGCTCCGTGGGCAGGATCACCGCCGCCGGGTCCTCGCCCCCTATCTGGGCGAGCAGCACGCGCACCATCTCGTTGCTGATCCGGTCCCAGGGCTGGCGGATGGTGGTGAGCCGCGGGGTCACCGCGGTGGCCGCCGGGGAGTCGTCGAAACCGCCGACGGCGATGTCGTCCGGTACCCGCCGGCCGGCCCGCTGCAGCACCGCCAGCACGCCCTGCGCCATCAGGTCGGAGGCCACGAACACCGCGTCCAGGTCCGGGGCCTGCGCGAGCAGCCGTTCCGCCCCCGCCTCGCCGCTCGCCCTGCTGTAGTCCCCGGACACGACGAGCGCATCGTCGAGCGCGATGCCCGCCTCGGTGAGGACCTCCCGGTACCCGGCGAGCCGCTCCACACCGCCCGGGGTGTCCAGCGGCCCGGTGATCATGCCGATCCGGCGGCGCCCCACGTCCAGCAGGTGCCGGACCATGTCCCGGGCGCCGTCCCGGTCGTCGGCGGCCACATAGCTGACCTTGGAACCGAGCCCTATCGGCTTGCCGCAGGCCACCAGCGGCACGCCCGCCGCCCGCAGCTCCTCGGCGACCGGGTCACCGGAGTGACTCGACACCAGCAGCACCCCGTCGACGTGCCCGGCGGTGATGTACCGCGTGATCCGCCGACGTTCGTCCTTCGTGCCCGCCAGCATCAGCAGGACCGGGATGTCGTGGCTCGCCAGCGCCTGTGTGCAACCGCTGAGCAGGACGTTGAAGTTCGGGTCCTCGAAGAACCGCTCCTGGGGCTCGGTCAGCAGGAAGCCGACCGAGTCCGAGCGCCCGGTGATCAGCGAGCGGGCGTGCCGGTTCACGACGTAACCCGTCCTGCGGATGGCCGCGTTGACCGCCTCCGCGGCGGCGGGGCTGACGTAGTGCCCGCCGTTGAGCACCCGCGAGACGGTGCCCCGGGAGACACCGGCCTCGCGTGCCACGTCATGGATCGTCGGCGGTCTGCGCCGGCCCCCCGCACTGCTGCTCATGGTCATGACTTTACGGCCCCCGACAGCAGGTCAAGGCTCCAGAAGCGCTGAATGACCAGGAAGAGCGCGATCAGCGGCAGCACGGCCAGGAACGCGCCGGTGATCACCAGGGTGTACAGGGCCGGGGTGCTGGCGCCCTGCATGAGGAGTGTGTACAGACCGAGGGTGAGCGGGAACCGCTCGTCGTCGCTCAGCATGATGTACGGCAGCAGGAAGTTGTTCCAGATGGCCACGAACTGGAACAGGAACACCGTCACCATGCCGGGGATCATCATCGGCAGCGCGATCCGGGTGAAGATCCGCCACTCGCCGGCCCCGTCCGTCCGGCCGGCCTCCACCACGTCGGCGGGGACGGCCGCGGCCGCGTAGATCCGCGAGAGGTAGACCCCGTACGGGGCGAGGATCTGGGGCAGCAGCACGGACAGGTAGGAGTCGGTGAGGTTCGCCTTGGCGAGCAGCAGGTACTGCGGGACGGCCAGGATGACCGGGGGCATCAGGACGCCCGCGAGCAGCACGTTGAAGACCGTCTCGCGGCCCCTGAACCGGTAGACGGCGAGGGCGTAGCCGCTGCACGCCGACACGCACGTCGAGACCACGGCACCGAGTCCGGCGTACAGGGCGGAGTTGGCCATCCACTGCCAGTAGATGCCGTCCCGGTAGGCGCTCAGGTCCTTGAGGTTCTGGGCGAAGCCGGTACCGGGCAGGAAGGTGAACGTGGAGAACAGCTCGCTGCCCGACTTGGTGGACGCGATCACCACCCAGGCGACCGGCAGCAGTGTGTAGACCGCGCCCAGCACGAGGACGGCCGTCGGTATCAGCGCGACACGGCGGCGCAGCGACGGCCCCTGGGCGGTGCCCGGCGTCGTGCCGGCGGCCGGGGCGGCCTTGCGGACGGCAAGAGAACTCACGGTGCACCTCCTTGACCGGCGTCCCGCTTGTTCCGGCGGTTCGCGGCCCGCAGGAACCCGAAGGACAGCGCGAGCGTGGCGAGGGCGATCAGCGTCGCCTCGGCCGCCGCCGAGTAGACGTCCCCCTTGGCGAAGGCGTCGACGTACACCTTCATCAGCGGGCTCCAGGTCGTGCTGACCGAGTTGGTCAGGGGCTTGAGGGTCATCGGCTCGTTGAACACCTGCAGCGTGGCGATGATCGAGAAGAAGAAGGTGAGCACCAGCGAGGGCGCCACCATCGGGATCTTGATCCGCAGCGCGGTCTGCAGCGGGGTGGCGCCGTCCAGCTTCGCCGCCTCGTGCACCTCGGCCGGGATGGACCGGAGCGAGGTGTAGATGACGATCATGTTGAAGCCGGTGCCGCCCCAGACCGCGATGTTGGACAGGGCCAGGTACAGCGGCCCGCCGTCCAGCAGGTCCGGCTGCGGCAGGTGCAGCTTCGCGAGCAGGTAGAAGAAGGGGCTGACGTCCGGCAGGTACAGGAAGCCCCACAGCAGCGCGGCGACCACGCCGGGGATGGCGTACGGCAGGAAGATCGCGAGCCGGGTGACCGGGGCGAGGCGGACCCGTTCGGAGTCGAGCATCAGGGCGAACAGGAGGGCGAGGCCCAGCATCACCGGGACGACGATGCAGCCGTAGCCGAGGACGCGCAGCGCACCGGCGTAGAACTCGTGGTCGGTGAGAGCGTCCTTGTAGTTCTCCAGGCCGGCCCAGACCTCCGTGCGGGCGCCCGCGCCCAGGCCGAGCCCGGACACGTGCACCTTGCGGAAGCTGAGCCAGACCGCGTACCCGATGGGCAGCGCGAAGAACAGGGCGAAGAGGATCGTGGCAGGCATGAGGAAGGCGTACGGGGCCCCCTTGACCCCGTACGGCCTGCGGACGGTGGGGCTCGTCACTGAGAGACCTCGAAGCCCTGCTTCTTCATGTCGGCGACCGTGTCGTCCTGCATGGTCTTCAGGGCGGCCGTGAAGTCTGACTTGTTCTTCGCGGCGGCGCCGAACGCGTCGTTGAAGGACGTGTAGGCGACGTTCACGTCCGGGCCCCAGGCCGAGGGCGCGGTGGTCTTGGCGATCTCGGCGGCCTTGGCGTAGAAGTCCGACTGGTTCGAGAAGTAGTCCGGCGGGGTGGCGAAGGCGCCGCTGGTCTGGGCGTTCGTGGCGGCCGGGTAGATGCCGCTCTCCTTGGCCAGCGCGTTGAGCGCCTCGCCGTCCGTGTTCAGCCAGGCCGCGAACTTGGCGGCGGCCGCCTGGTGCCGGGAGTCGGTGGTGACGGCGGTGGAGGAGCCGCCCCAGCTGCCGGTGACGTTCTCGGACGCGGACCACTGGGGGAGCGGGGCCATCGCCCACTTGCCCTTGGTGTCGGGCGCGGCCGTGGTCAGCGTGCCCGGCGCCCACACCGCGGAGACCCAGGCGATCTGCTTGCCGGTGTCCAGCGCCTTGTTCCACGCCGGGGTGTACATCGGCTGGTTGTCGATGGCCCCCTCCTTGACCAGGCCGCCCCAGAACCTGGCGACCTTCTGGGTGGCCGCGTCGTCGATGGCGACCTTCCACTTGTCGCCCGAGGTGGTCCACCACTTGGCGCCGGCCTGCTGGGCGAGGCCGGCGAAGAGGCCGGAGTCGCCGGCGGAGAACGTGGTCAGGTCGAGGCCGGGCGCCTTCTTCTTCAGCCGGCGGGCGTCCTGGGCGAACTCGTCCCAGGTGGTGGGCACCTTGAGGCCGTACTTCTTGAAGAGGTCCGCGCGGTAGTAGAACATCATCGGGCCGATGTCCTGCGGCACCGCGTACACCGCGCCCGTGCCCAGCGTGACCTGCTGCCAGACGCCGTCGGCGAACTTCGACTTCGCGTCGCCGACCGACTTGGAGATGTCGGCGACCGCGTCGTTGCTGACCAGCGTCGGCAGCGCCTGGTACTCGGCCTGCACCAGGTCGGGACCGTTCTTCGCCTTGTGCGCGGTGAGGATCTTGGTGACCAGCGTGTCGCCGGACGCCTGCTTCTTCACCGTGACGGTGATCTGGTCCTTCTTGCCCTCGCCCTTGTTCCACAGATCCACGACCTTGTCCATACCGGGCGCCCAGGCCCAGTACGTCAGCGAGACCGGACCGGAGTCGGCCTTGCTGTCGTCGCCGGACGAGCCGCAGGCGGCGAGGGCGGTGGCACCGAGCGAGACGGCGACGGCGGTTGTCACGAGGCGGCGGCGCTTCGTGTGCGGCATGGATCTCTCCCCTGACCTGGGCCCCCACGCGTCGCGGGAACCTGCCATGCAGATGGTGTGTGAGCGTTCTCGGACGCGGATCATCGCCCGTCGCGAGTCCGTGTCCTGCTCTGTGAGCGTTCACAGTAGAGAAACATCCCGGACACTTGTCAATGGTTGTTGCTGTGCGGTTATGTTGGGCTCACGCCACGATCGTTGTGTGTGAACGTTCCCAAATGATCGATAAAACGGGAGAGATCCATGCCGGACACCACCCCCAAGGGCCTGACCAGGCTCGCCTTCGGCGGGGACTACAACCCCGAGCAGTGGCCGGAAAGCGTCTGGCACGAGGACGTCCGGCTGATGCGCGAGGCCGGGGTCACGATGGTGAGCGTCGGGATCTTCTCCTGGGCCCTGCTGGAGCCGGCGCCGGGGGAGTACGACTTCGCCTGGCTCGACCGCGTCCTGGACCTGCTGCACGACAACGGCATCCGCGTCGACCTCGGCACCCCCACCGTGGCACCGCCCGCCTGGTTCTACCGCGCCCACCCCGAGGCCCTGCCGGTGACCGCGGAGGGCGTGCGCTACGAGTTCGGCTCACGCGGCGCCATCTGCCACTCCGACGCCGACTACCGCGCCGCGGCCGCGAACATCACCACCCGCCTCGCCGAGCGCTACGGCGGCCACCCGGCGCTCGCGCTGTGGCACGTCCACAACGAGTACGGCGTCCCCGTCTCGGCCTGCTACTGCGACTCCTGCGCCGCCCACTTCCGCCGCTGGCTCGCCGACACCTACGGCAGCGTCGACGCCGTCAACGAGGCCTGGGGCACGGCCTTCTGGGGCCAGCACTACACCGACCTGGCGCAGATCAACCCGCCGCGCGTCACCCCGACCGTGGTCAACCCCGGTCAGGCCCTCGACTACAGGCGGTTCGCCGACGCCACCGTCCGGGAGAACTTCCGCATGGAGCGGGACATCCTGCACCGCCTGGCGCCCGGCGTCCCGGTGACCACCAACTTCATGACCGCCCTGAGCCAGTGCGACTCCATGGACTACTGGGCCTGGGGCCGCGAGGTCGACCTGGTCACCAATGACCACTACCTCATCACCGACGGCCGCCGTACCCACGTCAACCTCGCGATGGCCGCCGACCTCACCCGCTCGGTGGCCGGCGGCGCCCCCTGGCTGCTCCTCGAACACTCCACCTCGGGCGTCAGCTGGCAGCCCCGCAACCCCGCCAAGGCGCCCGGCCAGATGGCCCGCAACTCCCTGGCGCACGTGGCCCGCGGCTCCGACGGCGCCCTGTTCTTCCAGTGGCGGCAGTCCCGGCGCGGCGCGGAGAAGTTCCACTCCGCGATGCTCCCGCACGGCGGCACCGGGACCCGGGTGTGGCGCGAGGTCGTGGAACTCGGCGCCGCCATCGACTCGCTGGCCCGGATCAGGGGCACGCGCACCCGGGCCGACGTGGCCGTCCTGTGGGACTGGCAGTCCTGGTGGGCGCAGAACCTCCAGTGGCGGCCCAGCGAGGACCACGACCCGCGCGAGCGCGCCGACGCCTTCTACGAGGCCCTGTACGACCGTCACCTCACCGTCGACTTCGCCCACCCGGAAAGCGACTTGTCGGCCTATCCCCTTGTCGTCGTACCGGCCCTCTACCTGATGACGGAGGCGGCCGGGGACAACCTTCGCGAGTACGTCGAGAACGGCGGCACCCTCGTCGTCTCGTACTTCTCCGGGATCGTCGACGAGCACGACGCCGTCCACGCGGGCGCCTACCCCGGGCCCCTGCGCGAGACCTTGGGCCTGACGGTCGAGGAGTTCTCCCCGCTCCTGGAGGGCCGGCGGGTGCGGCTGACCGGCCCCGACGGCTCCGAGCTGACCGGCGACGTGTGGACCGAGTTCGTCGTCCCCGGTGCCGCCGAGACCGTCTGGAGCTATGCCGACGGTCTCACCGCGGGCCGCCCGGCCGTCACCCGGCACGAGCTGGGGGAGGGCACCGCGTGGTACGTGTCCACGCGCCTGGACGCGCACGGCCTGGACACCCTGCTCGGCTGTGCCGCCGAGGACGCCCGGATCGCGCCCCGCGCCGAACTGCCCCGCGACGTCGAGGTGGTCCACCGCACCGGTGAGTCCGGCGAGTTCCTCTTCGTCATCAACCACACCGCCACCGACGCCAAGGTGCCACTGGACACGCACGGCACCGAACTGCTGACGGGCGAACGCGCCGCGGGCCGGCTGGCGGTCCCCGCGGGCACCGTCCGGGTCGTACGGCTCGACGGCTGAGCCGGCGCGCCGGACCGGCCGAGCCGCGGGTCCGGTCCCGCCGAGACTCCCCTCCGCCCGTGAGTGCCACGAGAGCCGCGGGCGGAGGGGCCTCCTCCGGCCCGGCCGGAGGACACCCCTCCCCAGTCACGTCGAAGGGACGACGGACGATGATGTTCCATCCCGGACGCACCATCAGAGCCCTGCTGCTGCCGCTTCTGGCCGGGCTCGCCCTCACCGCCCTGCCCGCCCGGACCGCCCAGGCGGCGAGCACCCTCACCAACGGCGGCTTCGAGTCCGACGGCACGGGCGTGGCCACGCCCGCCGGCTGGTCGGAGTACGGCGACACGGGCGCCTCGTACACCGAGTCCGGTGGCCACAGCGGCAGTTACCGCCTGAGCCACTACTCGGCCGCCGCCTACAAGGTGGAGACCTACCAGTACCTGTCGGGTCTGACCAACGGGAACTACACCCTCACCGCCTGGGTCCGCTCCAGCGGCGGCCAGAACTCCGCCTACATGTCCCTGAAGAACTGCGGGAGTCCGGAGCAGCGGACCGACCTGCCGGTGTCCACCGGCAGCTGGGTGCGGATCGTCACCTCGGTCGCGGTCACCGACCACCAGTGCACGGTCAGCGTCTACTCCGACGCCCACGCCGGCAACTGGATCAACGTCGACGACCTTACCTTCGCGTCCGGCTCGACGGGCCTGCCCGTCAAGGGTGCTGACATCTCGTCACTGGCCAAGAGCGAGGCGAAGGGCGGGGTCTACCGGACCAGCTCCGGCACCACCGGGGACGCGGTCACCATCCTGAAGAACGCCGGCATGAACTACGCGCGCCTCAAGGTCTGGGTCAACCCGGCCGACGGCTACAACGACAAGGCGCACGTCCTGGCCATGGCCAAGCGGATCAAGGCGGCCGGCATGAAGCTGCTGGTCGACTTCCACTACTCGGACACCTGGGCCGACCCGGGCAAGCAGACCAAACCCGCCGCCTGGTCCGGGCACTCCTACAGCCAGTTGAAGGCCGACGTGTACAACCACACGTACGACGTCCTCAACGCGCTCAAGTCCCAGGGCACCACCGCCGACATGGTCCAGATCGGCAACGAGATCAACGGCGGCATGCTCTGGTCCGAGGGCTCCACCGACAACTGGTCCCAGCTCGCCGGCCTGATCAACTCCGGCTACAGCGCCGCCAAGGCCGTCTCCTCCGCCACCAAGGTCGCCCTGCACCTGGCCAACGCGGGCGACGACGCCACGGTCCGCTGGTGGTTCGACAACGCCCGGACCTACGGCATCGACTACGACGTGATCGGCCTGTCGTACTACGGCTACTGGCACGGCTCGCCGGCCGCCGCCCAGACCACCCTGGACGACGTGGCCGCCCGCTACGCCAAGCCGGTCTTCATCGCCGAGACCGCCTACCCGTTCACCCTCGCCCAGGACGACTCGCTGGAGAACCAGATCGACACCAGCAGCGAACTGGTCACCGGCTACCCGGCCAGTGTGGCCGGCCAGCTGGCCTGGATGAACGCCGTCGCGAGCATCGTGGAGGCCGTCCCGAACGGGCGCGGACTCGGCGTCTTCTACTGGGAGGCGACCTGGACGGCCGTCACCGGCAACGGCTGGGACCCGACCGACGCGACCTCCGGCAACGGCTGGGAGAACCAGGCCCTGTTCGGCTACGACGACAAGGCACTGTCCTCCATGGCCTGGTTCAGCCACCGCTGAACCACCACTGACGGGGGCCCGGCCGTAAGGGGACGGCCGGGCCCCTCCGCCCTGTCCCGGACACCCCCGGTGGGGCAAGCCCTCGACCGGCCGATCTCGTACGGCCGTTCGATCTCGGACATCGCGCCCCGACCCCCTCACGGCGGCGCTTCGGCTGCGGGACAGTGGGAACAGACACTGCGAGGAGGCAGGGACGGAGGCCGGTCGGATGCTGAGGAACGCCGCGAGCGCAAGCCGCCTGGAGATCCTGGACTGGCTCAAGGACCCGGCGGCCCACTTCCCGCCCCAGCGCCATGCCGACCTCGCCGAGGACGGTGTCACCGTCCGTGCCGTCGCCGCCAAGCTCGGGGTCTCCCGCCGGGTCGCCGGCACCCATCTGGCCCTGCTGGCCGGGCTCGGCCTGCTGCGCACCAAACGCATCCGGCACCGCGTCTACTACCGGCGCGACGAGATCCGGATCGCCGAGGTGGCCCGGATGTTCGAGAAGGGCTGGTGAGACCCGTTCGGCCTGCCACCATGGGACACATGGACCGACCCACGCGCCTCGTCCCCCTCCACTACGTCGCCGTCGGCGGCCGGGGCCCGGAGGACGTGGTCACGGACCCGGACGGCCGGGTCCTCACCGGCGTCGAGGACGGCCGGATCCTCCGCCTGGACGGACTCGGCGACCCGGACACCGCCCGGGTCCGCACCCTCGCCCGGACCGGCGGCCGCCCGCTCGGCCTCGACCTGCTCCCGGACGGCGACCTGCTGGTCTGCGACGCGGAGCGCGGCCTGCTCCGGGTCGGCCTCGCCGACGGCGCCGTCCACGTCCTCGCCGACACGGTCGAGGGGGAGCCGCTGCGGTTCGCGAGCAACGTGGTCGCCCTGCCCGACGGCACCGTGTACGTCACCGCCGCCAGCCGCCGGTTCCCCCTCGACCGGTGGATCGGCGACATCGTGGAGCACAGCGGCACCGGCCGGCTGCTGCGCCTCGCGCCGGGTGCGCGCACGGCCGAGGTGGCCTGGGAGGGGTTCCAGTTCGCCAACGGCCTGACGGTGAGCGGCGACGGCAGCTTCCTGGTCGTCGCCGAGACCGGCGGGTACCGCCTCACCCGCTACTGGCTGACCGGCCCGCGGGCCGGCCGCGCCGAGTTCTTCGCCGAGCTGCCCGGCATGCCCGACAACATCTGGCGCGACGGCGACCTGATCTGGGTCGCCCTCGCCGGCCCGCGCAACCCCCCGCTCGACCTCCTCCACCGCACCCCGCCCGCCGTCCGCCGGGCGGCCGCCCGTGCCGCCGTGCACGCCCCCTACCGGCCCGTCGGCTCCATCGCCGTGCTGGCCCTCGACGACCACGGCCGGATCGTGCACCACCTGGCCCGCCGCAACTCCGGCTTCCGCATGGTCACCAGCGTCTGCCGGACCGGCCGCCACCTGGTCCTCGGCAGCGTCTGGGAGCCCGGCGTCGCGGTCTGCGCGGCCCCCACCGCGAAGTGACCGCCGGGTACGCCCGGCGGTACTCTGGGGCACCCGTCAGGGGGCGGTGCCGAACAGGAGACGTACGACCATGACAGCCCCGGAAGCCGAGAGCCTCCGAGTCCAGCCGACCCCGCGGCGGCGGCCCGAGTGGCGCGGCCAGGGCCCGGTCGTCGCGGTGGTCGCCGCCGGCGGCGCGCTCGGCGCCGTGGCCCGCTACGCCCTCGCCCTCGCCCTGCCCACGGCCGCCGGGGGATTCCCCTGGGCGACCTTCTGGACGAACGTCATCGGCTGCGCCGTGATCGGCGCGTTCCTGGTCCTGATCACCGAAGGGCTCCCCGCCCACCGCCTGGTCCGGCCCTTCTTCGGCACCGGCGTCCTCGGCGGCTTCACCACCTTCTCCACCTACGCCGTCGACATCCAGAAACTGGTCGACCACGGCCGCCCCGCCGTCGCCCTGGCCTACCTCGCCGCGACCCTGTGCGCGGCGCTCGCGGCGGTGTGGTGCGCGGCCGGCGCGACCCGCCGCGTCCTCATCCGGAGGCAGCGATGACGAGACTGACCGGCCGCGCCCTGCGCCTGACCGTCTACATCGGCGAGGACGACTCCTGGCACCACAAGCCCCTCTACACGGAGATCGTGCACCGCGCCCACCGGGCCGGGCTCGCGGGGGCCAGCGTCTTCCGGGGCGTCGAGGGCTTCGGCGCCTCCTCCCGCATCCACACCTCGCGGCTGCTCTCCCTGAGCGAGGACCTGCCGGTGGCGGTGGTCGTCGTGGACACGGAGGAGCGGGTGCGGGCGTTCCTGCCGCAGCTCGACGAACTGGTGACCGAGGGACTCGTGACCCTGGACGACTGCGAGGTCATCCGGTACGTCGGCCGGAACGAACCCGGCGAACCCGGCGAACCCGGCGAATCGGATGCGAAGGGTAAGAACTCGTTGTGAACTGGCTGTTGGTGGTCCTCGGCGCCATGGTCGGTGCTCCGCTCCGCTACCTCACCGACCGTGCCGTCCAGGCCAGGCACGACTCCGTCTTCCCCTGGGGCACCTTCGTGGTCAATGTCACGGGTTGTCTGGTTCTCGGCCTCCTGACCGGTGCGGTCTCGGCCGGCGCCGCGAGTGCGCACCTCCAGCTGCTCCTCGGCACCGGGCTGTGCGGGGCGCTGACGACGTACTCGACGTTCTCCTACGAGACCCTCCGGCTGACCGAGACCGGCGCCGGGCTCTACGCTGCCGCCAACGTCGTCGCGAGCCTCGCGGCGGGTCTCGGGGCGGCCTTCGCCGGGGCGGCGATCGCCCGGACGGTGTGGGCCTAGGACTTGCTTCACACCCGCCCGTTGTAAGACTGTCTACAGCACTGTCGACCAAACTCTGCAGAACTGGATCCCATGAGCGCCATCTCCGTCGGTCAGGCCGCCGTCCTCGGTGTCGTCGAGGGGGTGACGGAGTTCCTTCCCGTCTCCTCCACCGGCCACCTCAAGATCACCGAGGGGCTCATGAACATCCCCGTCGACGACAAGTCCGTCGTCGGGTTCTCCGCCGTCATCCAGGTCGGTGCCATCGCCGCCGTGCTCGTGTACTTCTTCAAGGACATCAAGCGGATCGTCTCCGCCTGGTTCCGGGGCCTCACGAACAAGGAGGAGCGGTACCACCACGACTACAAGTTCGCGTGGTGGGTCATCTACTCGACCATCCCGATCGTCCTGGTGGGCCTCGCCGCGAAGCCGCTGATCGACGGACCGCTCGGCTCCCTCTGGGTGGTCGGCGGCTCGCTGATCGCCGGTTCCGTCGTGATGTGGTGCGCGGACCAGATGGGCCGCCACAAGCGCGGTGAGGACGACACCTCCTTCAAGGACGCGATGCTGGTCGGCTGCTCGCAGATCCTCGCCCTGCTCTTCCCCGGCTTCTCCCGCTCCGGCGCCACCATGTCCACCGCGCTCATCCTGGACCTCGACCGCGTGGCCGCCACCCGGCTCTCCTTCTTCCTCGGCATCCCGGCCCTGACCGGCGCCGGTCTGTACGAGCTCAAGGACGCCCTGGGCGCGGGCGTGGGTGCCGCTCCGCTCGCCGTCGGCACGATCGTCTCCTTCGTCGTCGCCTACGCCTCCATCGCCTGGCTGCTGAAGTTCGTCGCCAAGCACTCCTTCAACGCGTTCGTGATCTACCGCATCGTCATCGGCCTGGCTCTGTTCGGCCTCCTGGCCGCCGGAACCATCAGCGCCTGAGCGGCCGGGGGGGCGCCATGCCCCCGCCGTCCACCGCTCGGTCACGGGGTGTGATGCCTGCATTCAGGCGTCGCACCCCGTGAATGTTTCCTTTCCCGACGCCTTGACAGCCTCGTCCCGCAACCCGGAACATCTCACCCGTGAACCTGTCAGACAGCCCGACAGCCGGACAGCCCCCGCGGCGCGTGAGCGCCATGGAGGCGGTGCTGGCGCATCTGCGCGGCGCCATCGAGCGCGGCGAGTACGCCGTGGGGGACAAGCTGCCCTCCGAGGCGGAGCTCTGCCGCACCCTGGAGATCAGCAGGCCCGTCCTGCGTGAGGCCCTGCGGGCCCTGCAGACCATGGGTCTGACCGTCTCCAAGACCGGCAAGGGCACCTTCGTGGTCGCGAACGCCGTCGAGGACCCCACCTTCGGCGACTACGCGGCCAGCGACCTGCTCGAGGTCCGCCGGCACATCGAGATCCCGGTCGCCGGGTACGCCGCGCTGCGCCGCACCCCGGAGAACCTGGACCACCTGGCCCACCTGCTCGACCGCATGGAGCGGGAGACGGACACCACAGCGTGGGTCGCGATGGACACCCTCTTCCACCTGGCGGTGGCCGAGGCCGCCCAGAACCCGGTCTTCCGCCGGGTCATCGAGGAGATCCGGGACGCACTGGCGCGTCAGTCGGCCTTCCTCAACGAGCTGGGCGGACGCCGCGAGCAGTCCAACCGCGAGCACCGGGCCATCGTCGAAGCGCTGATGGACGGTTCCGAGACCGACGCCGTGGACGCCATGAGCCACCATCTGGACCGCGTCGAGACCACCCTCACCCACATCGTGCGCCCCGCGCGCACGGTCCAGCACAAGGAAGGCGGAACCGAGGCGTGAGCGAACAGCACCTCAAAGACGAGACGCGCCCCTCGTCCCGTCACGTCGACGCCGGGGACCACGGCTACAGCAAGTCGCTGAAGCACCGGCACGTCAACATGATCGCCATCGGCGGTGCCATCGGCACCGGCCTCTTCCTCGGCGCCGGCGGCCGCCTCGCCGACGCGGGCCCCTCCCTCTTCGTCGCGTACGCGGTCTGCGGGGTCTTCGCCTTCCTCGTCGTGCGGGCCCTCGGCGAACTCGTCCTGTACCGCCCGTCCTCCGGCGCCTTCGTCTCGTACGCCCGGGAGTTCCTGGGCGAGAAGGGCGCCTACACGGCCGGCTGGATGTACTTCCTGAACTGGGCCACCACCGGCATCGCCGACATCACCGCGGTCGCCACCTACACCCACTACTGGGGCATGTTCTCCGACATCCCGCAGTGGGTGATCGCCCTGATAGCCCTCGCCGTGGTCCTCACCGTGAACCTGATCTCGGTCAAGATCTTCGGCGAACTGGAGTTCTGGTTCGCCATCGTCAAGGTCAGCGCCCTGGTGATCTTCATGGTCATCGGCATCTTCCTGCTGGTCACCCAGCACCCCGTGGACGGCGCGACCCCCGGCCCGTCCCTGATCACCGACAACGGCGGCGTCTTCCCGAACGGCCTGCTGCCGATGCTGCTGATCATCCAGGGCGTGGTCTTCGCCTACGCCTCGGTGGAACTGGTCGGCGTCGCCGCCGGCGAGACCGAGAACCCCGAGCAGATCATGCCGAAGGCGATCAACTCGATCATGTGGCGCGTGGGCCTCTTCTACGTCGGCTCCGTGGTCCTGCTGTCGATGCTGCTGCCCTGGAACAAGTACACGGCGGGACAGAGCCCCTTCGTCACCGTCCTCTCCCACATCGGCGTCCCCGCGGCCGGCGGCGTGATGAACCTCGTCGTCCTCACCGCGGCCATGTCCTCGCTCAACTCCGGCCTCTACTCCACCGGCCGCATCCTGCGCTCCATGGCCGTCAACGGCTCCGCCCCGAAGTTCACCGCGAGGATGAGCCGCAGCCAGGTCCCGTACGGCGGCATTCTGCTCACCAGCGGTATCTGTGTCCTCGGCGTCGGCCTCAACTTCGTGGTCCCCGCCGACGCGTTCGAGATCGTCCTCAACTTCGCGGCGATCGGCATCCTCGCCACCTGGGGCATGATCATGCTCTGTCACCTGTTGTTCTGGCGGAAGACCCAGAGCGGCGAACTCACCCGCCCCGGCTACCGGCTGCCGGGCTCCCCCTGGACCGAGATCGTGACGCTGGCGTTCCTCGCCTCCGTCCTGGTCCTCATGTACGCCGACGGCGGCGCCGGACGCACCACCGTGCTCTGCCTGCCGCTGATCGTCGCCGCGCTGGTCGCCGGCTGGTACGCCATCCGCGGCCGCCTCGCGCGCCCGTCCGCAGGAACCGACGCGTGACCCGCGCACCGGTCCGTCCCGACTCACCCGAGACCAGGCAGTGATGTACAGCAGTTCCCCCGCGGCCGCACCCGTGGTCCGTGAACCCCTCCACGCTCCCGTCGCGCACCTCATCCGCGGCGGGGTCGTCGAGGGCATCCACTACGGTTCCGTCGTCGTCCTCGACGCCGACGGCCGGGTCCAGTTCCAGCTCGGCGACATCGAGGCCGCCTTCTATCCGCGCTCGGCCCTCAAGCCCGTCCAGGCCGTGGCCATGCTGCGGGCCGGACTGCCGCTCGACGGCGACCTGCTCTCGCTGGCCGCCGCGAGCCACTCCGGTGAGGAACGGCACCTCGCCGGGACCCGGCGCATCCTCGGCCTCGCCGGACTGACCGAGGCCGAGCTGCGCAACGTCCCCGACCTGCCGTACGGGCCCGCCGTCCGCGACAGCTGGATCCGCGACGGGCGGCAGCCGTCACGGCTCGCCCAGAACTGCTCCGGCAAGCATGCGGCGATGCTGTGGACCGCGAAGCTGAACGGGTGGTCGCTGGACGACTACCTCGACCCGGCGCACCCGCTCCAGCAGGCCATCGCCGAGATCGTCGAGGACCTGACCGGGCAGCGGGTGGCGGCGACGACCGTGGACGGCTGCGGGGCACCGCTGTTCTCCATCTCCCTGCACGGCCTGGCCCGTGCGGTGTCCCGGATCGCGGCCGCCGCGCCGGGCACGCCGGAGGCACGGGTCGCCGACGCGATGCGGGAGCACGCCGAGATGGCGTCCGGCGCGGGGCGCGACGTGGCCGCGCTGATGGCGGCCGTGCCGGGGCTGCTGGCCAAGGACGGCTTCGAGGGCGTGGAGGTGGCGGCGCTGCCGGACGGGCGGGCCGTCGCCGTGAAGATCGCCGACGGGGCGGACCGGGCGCGGGTTCCGGTCGCCGCGGCCGCGCTGGCCAGGGCCGGGGTCGATCCCGGGCTGCTGACCGCGTTCGCGGGTCAGGCGCTGCTCGGCGGTGGGCGGGAGGTCGGGCGCGTGCGGCCCGTCCGTTCGCTGGAGCCGGTTGCGGTTTCGGCGTGCGCCTAGTCGTCCGCGTGGACTTGTGGTTCGGCGGCTGCGGGCCGGGTGTCGCCGGTCGCGCAGTTCCTCCCCCGGCCTTCGGCCGGGGGTAACCCCAGCGCCCCTGACGGGGCGCTCAACCCTCACTCTCTTGAAACAGGACCCATGACCAGTCGTAGCGAACACGATCTGCTCGGTGACCGGGATGTGCCCGGCGACGTCTACTGGGGGGTGCACACCCTGCGGGCGACGGAGAACTTTCCCATCACGGGCATGACGATCTCCGCCTACCCGCATCTGATCGAGGCCCTCGCGGCCGTCAAGGAGGCCGCGGCCCTCGCCAACGAGGAGCTGGGGCTGCTGGCGCCGGAGAAGGCCGCCGCGATCGTGGCCGCGTGCCGGGAGATACGGGCCGGCAAGCTGCACGACCAGTTCGTCGTCGACGTCATCCAGGGCGGTGCCGGGACGTCCACGAACATGAACGCCAACGAGGTCGTCGCCAACCGGGCACTGGAGCTGATGGGGCATCAGAAGGGGGAGTACCGGTACCTGCACCCCAACGAGGACGTCAACCTGGGGCAGTCGACCAACGACGTCTACCCGACCGCCGTCAAGATCGCCACCGTGTTCGCGGTGCGCGGGCTGCTGCGGGCGATGGCCGTGCTGCAGGACTCCTTCGGGCGCAAGGCCGTCGAGTTCCGTGACGTGCTGAAGATGGGCCGCACCCAGCTGCAGGACGCGGTCCCCATGACGCTCGGGCAGGAGTTCTCCGCCTTCGCCGTGATGCTGGACGAGGACCGCAGCAGGCTGGCCGAGGCCGTCGAGCTGATCCACGAGATCAACCTCGGCGCCACCGCCATCGGCACGGGGCTCAACGCGCCCGCCGGCTACGCCGAGTCGGCCCGCCGGCACCTCGCCGAGATCACCGGGCTGCCCCTGGTCACCGCCGCCAACCTGGTCGAGGCGACCCAGGACTGCGGGGCGTTCGTCCAGATGTCCGGCGTGCTCAAGCGGATCGCGGTCAAGCTCTCCAAGAGCTGCAACGACCTGCGGCTGCTGTCGTCGGGGCCGCGTGCCGGGCTCGGCGAGATCAACCTGCCGCCCGTGCAGGCCGGTTCGTCGATCATGCCGGGGAAGGTCAACCCGGTGATCCCCGAGGTCGTCAACCAGGTCGCCTTCGAGGTCATCGGCAACGACGTCGCCATCACCATGGCCGCGGAGGCCGGACAGCTGCAGCTCAACGCCTTCGAGCCGATCATCCTGCACTCCCTCTCGGAGAGCGTCACGCACCTGCGCAACGCCTGCCTCACGCTGGCCGAGCGGTGCGTGGACGGCATCACCGCCAACACCGAGGTGCTGCGGGCCACCGTCGAGAACTCCATCGGCCTGGTCACCGCCCTCAACCCGTACATCGGGTACACGGCGGCCACCGACATCGCCAAGGAGGCCCTCGTCACCGGCCGCGGTGTCGCCGAACTCGTCCTGGAGAAGGGCCTGTTGCCCGCCGAGCGGCTCGCCGGCCTGCTGCGCCCGGAGGTCCTCGCCGGCAGCGGCGCACCCCTCGCCTGACCTGCGCGTACGCACCAGGACCGGCCCGGAGGCACAATGGTGATCATGACAATGACGTCGTCCCGAGCCTTCCTGCCGGTCCTGGAGCGGATCGCCGAGGAGATAGAGCGCACGCCCGGCCGCGGCCGCCCCGCCGACTACATCCCGGCCCTCGCCGCCTGCGACCCGCGGAGCTTCGGCATGGCGGTCGCCGAGCTGGACGGCACGGTCTACGGGGTGGGGGAGTGGCGGCAGCCGTTCTCCACGCAGTCCGTCACCAAGGTCTTCACCCTCGCCCTGGACCTCGCCCGCGAGGGCGACGAACTCTGGGAACACGTCGGCCGCGAACCCTCCGGCAATCCCTTCAACTCGCTGGTCCAGCTGGAGTACGAGCAGGGCATCCCGCGCAACCCGTTCATCAACGCCGGCGCCCTCGTCGTCACCGACCGCCTCCAGACCCGTACCGGGGACGCGGCCGGAGAGCTGCTGGCGTTCCTGCGCGCCGAGAGCGGCAACCCCTCCCTGGACTTCGACCAGGAGGTCGCCGCCTCCGAGACCCAGCACGGCGACCGCAACGCCGCCCTGGCCCACTTCATGGCCTCCTACGGCAACATCGACAACGACGTCCCGGTCCTCCTCGACCAGTACTTCCGCCAGTGCTCCATCAGCGCCTCCTGCGCCGACCTCGCCCTCGCCACCACCTTCCTGGCCCGCCACGGCATCCGCGCCGACGGCACCCGACTGCTCACCAGAAGCCAGGCGAAGCAGGTCAACGCGGTGATGCTGACCTGCGGGACCTACGACGCGGCGGGTGACTTCGCCTACCGGGTGGGCCTGCCGGGCAAGAGCGGGGTCGGCGGCGGCATCATCGCCGTGGTGCCGGGCCGTTGCACGCTCTGCGTCTGGAGCCCGGGTCTCGACGAACGCGGCAACTCGGTGGCGGGAGTGGCGGCGTTGGACAGATTTACCACTTTGACAGGCCTGTCCGTTTTCTAGACCGGGAATGTGGCGCCCCGTAAGGGGCGCGGGGAACCGCGCGACCAGCCACAACGCACCCGCACTCGACAACGCACCACACACAGGTAACAAGCAGGCCGCTCCCAAGAAATCGCCCCGTCGTTTCCCGGCCACCCGCGATTGACACGCTGACCCAGTGTTGGCCATGGCTTTTCCCGTCGATCTTCGCCGCTGCCAGGTACTGGGCCTGGCCGGCACCGCCTTCCTCGCGCTGGGAGGTGAGACAGCCGGCGCCCTGCCGGTGGAGGACCTGCTCGCACCCGGCTCCGTGCAGGCGGCGTTCGGCCTGGTCGGCGTCTACTTCGGCGTCGTGCTGCTGATCGCGGCGTGGCTGCTGCTCGGCCGCCTGGTGCGCGGCGCCGAGCCGCCCAGCCCGCGGCAGCTGCTGCTGGTCCTCGCCGTGTGGGCGGCCCCGCTGCTGCTCGCACCCCCGCTGTTCAGCCGGGACGTGTACAGCTACCTCGCCCAGGGCGCGATGGTCGACGCGCACATGGACGTCTACACCGCGGGCCCCGCCCAGCTCGGCGGCCCGCTGGCCGACCAGGTCGCGCCGGTGTGGCAGAACACCGCCGCGCCGTACGGCCCCGCGTTCATGGGCGTGGCCTCGCTGCTGTCCGGGCTGACCCGCGGTGAACTACCGGCCGGGCTCTTCGGGATGCGGCTGGTCGCCGTGCTCGGCGTCGGCCTGATGGCGGCCGCGCTGCCCCGGCTCGCCCGGCACAGCGGCGCCGACCCCGCGGCCGCGCTCTGGCTCGGCGCGCTCAACCCGCTGGTGCTGCTGCACCTGGTGGCCGGCGCCCACAACGACGCGATCATGCTCGGTCTGCTCGGCCTCGGCCTGGTCGCGGCGCTCGGCCGCTGGCCGGTCCTGGGAGCCGTACTGGTCACCCTCGCGGCGCTGGTGAAGGCGCCCGCCGCACTCGGCCTGCTCGCAGTGGTCGTCGTCCAGGTGCGCAAGGGCCGGAGCCCCGTGCGGGCCACGCTGACCACGGCGATCGCGTCGGGGGCGACGACGGTGGTGGCGACAGCCGTCGCGGGGACGGGGTACGGGTGGATCAGGGCACTCGACACGCCCGTCTCCCCGCACAACTGGGCGCTCAGCAGCCTGCTCGGCCGGGCCACGGGCAGGATCCTCGAACACTTCGGCAGCGGCCTGGCGCCGTTCGCCGTCCCGGCCTGGCATCTTCTCGGGCTCGCGCTCACCGGGGTGACCGTGCTGCTGATATGGGTCCGGCTGCGGCCCCGCCCGGTCTACGCCCTCGGCCTGAGCCTGGCCGCGGTCGCCGCCTTCGGGCCGGCGATCCGCCCCTGGTACGCCATCTGGGGGCTGTTCCTGATAGCGGCCGCGGCGCCCAGCACCTCGGTACGGCACCGGGTGGCGGCCGTCACCGGCGTGCTCGCCCTCGCCGTGCTGCCCAGCGGCGGCCCGGCCGACATCGGCCAGCTTGTCCTGGCCGTCTCCGGCGGGGTGCTCGGCGTCGTCGTGCTGTGGCAGGCCCACCAGGCCGCGCAGGCCCCGGCCGTGGGACGTACCGCATGAGGGGCCCGAGAGCACCGCGCACCGACCGGGGGAGACTGCTGCTCGTCCTGGGCCTCGCCGCCGCCGTGACGGTGTTCACCGCCACCGTGCCGCTGCTGCGCGACTGGTTCGACCTGCGGGTGTACTACGGCACCGTGCACACCTGGGTGCACCACGGTGGCCGCATCTACGACTACCGGGTGCCCGGGACGGCGTACGGCTTCACGTATCCGCCGTTCGCCGCGGTCGGCATGCTGCCCATGGCGCTGGTGGACCTGCGCCTGGCCATCGCGGCCTCGCTGCTGCTGAACCTGGCCGCGCTGGCGTTCGTGCTGCGCGTCCTTGCCGGACCGGGCTGGCGGCGCCTGGGCTGGTACCGGTGGGGGCTGGTCCTGTGCGCGCTGGCGCTGTTCGAGCCGTTGCGGGACACCTTCAGCTTCGGCCAGGTGAACCTGGTCCTGCTCGCCCTGGTGCTCGCGGACTGCTGTCTGCTGCGCAGCGGCCGGGGCCGCTGGGCCGGAGCGGGCATCGGGCTCGCCGCCGCGATCAAGCTCACCCCGGCCCTCTTCATCTTCATGCTGCTGATCGGCCGCAAGTGGCGGGCCGCCGGCGTCGCCACGGCGGTGGCGCTCGCCGCGACGGCTCTCGCGGCCTGCGCGGACCCCGGGGCCTCCCGCTTCTACTGGACGCACGCGCTCTGGGACACCAGCAGGGTCGGCCGGCTCGACTACGTCTCGAACCAGTCGCTACAGGGCGTGCTGGCCCGGCTCGGCCATCCGGACAAGCCGCTGTGGGCGATCGCGGTGCTGCTCACGCTGGCCGTGTGGGCGTGGCGCACCCGCCGGGCCGTGGCGGCCGGCGACTGGACGGCCGCCTTCGCACTCACCGGTCTGGCGGCCTGTCTGGTCAGCCCCATCACCTGGGTGCACCACCTGGTGTGGGTGCTGCCCTCGTTCGTGCTGCTGGCCCGCGCCGGGCACCCGCGGATCGCGGCCGCCCTCTACGCGGCGATGTGCACCAGCGTGGTCTGGCTGTGGTTCGACGACGCCTCGGGCCTCGACGGGTTCCTCGGCAGCAACCTCTACACCTGGATCACCCTGGGCCTGCTGCTGGGCCTGCCGGGCGGTCAGTCCCCTGCCGAGCGCTCACCTGCGGAGCGTTCGCCCCTGAGCCGCCTCGCCAGGGTGAGGGCGCCCGCGCCGAGCACCGCGAAACCCGCGACGACGGCGGTCCGCGACCAGCCGGAGTCGTCCTCGGGCGCCGTGGCCGCCGCCATCGGCACGGTGCTCGGCCCCGGGCTGGGCCGCGGCCTGGGCCGCAGCGCGTCCAGCGAGCCCACCGGGTCGACCCGACCGGCCGCCGCGAAGCCCCAGTCGAGCAGCTGACGGGCCTCGTCGTACACTCCGCCGTCCTGCGGGTTCAGCACCGTGACGACAAGGGTCCGCCCGCCGCGCCGGGCGGCGGCGACGAGGGTGTTGCCGGCGTTGCTGGTGTAGCCGTTCTTGATCCCGATCAGGCCGGGGTACCGCCCCACGCCGTCCTCGCCGGTCAGCAGCCGGTTGGTGTTCTCGATGCCGAACGACCAGCCGGCGCCGTCGGGGAAGCGGGCCTGGGCGGTGGAGCAGTACCGCGCGAAGTCGGGGTTGCGCAGCCCCTCCCGGCCGAACACCGCCAGGTCGAAGGCGGAGGACACCTGCCCCGGCGCGTCGTAGCCGTCGGGGGACACGACGTGGGTGTCGAGGGCGCCCAGTGAGCGGGCATTGGCCTGCATCCGGGTGACCGTGCGGTCCCAGCCGCCGTCGAGCGCGGCGAGGACGTGCACGGCGTCGTTGCCGGAGCTGAGGAAGACCCCGCGCCAGAGGTCGGCGACCCGGTAGGTGTGGCCCTCCTCGACGCCGACCAGACTGCTGCCCTCGGCGACGTCCGCCAGTTCCTCGGAGGTCACCCGGTGCTGGAGGTCCGCGGGCAGGACGGGCAGCACGGTGAGGGCGAACAGGGTCTTCAGGGTGCTGGCGGGCGGAAGCCCCTGGTGTGCGTTGTCGGCCGCGAGCACCTGCCCGGTGTCCGCGTCGGCGACCAGCCAGGAGAGCGCGGAGAGGTCCGGGAGCGCCGGGGCCCCGGGGTGCGGCCGCACCTGCGTGCCGGAGCGGTAGAGCAGTGACGGGCCGGGCACCACCGTCCTCGGGGGCGGCGCCGGGTCCAGCACCGGGGTGCCGGCGGCGGCCGCGCCGGGCGTCAGCGCCAGCAGGCCCGCCAGGCAGACGGAGCAGGTCGTCACCGCCACGCGCCGGGGGAATCGGTCAGGGAATCCGATCGTCATATGATCAACGTAGGAATGCGGGGGGTGTCCGGCGCGCTGTCAGGGCCGGTCGGGCGCCGTGAGCAACCCGGATGCCGCACGCCCGGCCCGGTCCGGGACCGGCGACGGGCGCGCGCCGGGCGTCAGCCCGTCGGCAGGGTCGGCTGCACGCGCCGCAGGAAGGCCGCGTTGTCCGGGGTCTCCCGCATCCGCTCCAGGAGAGTCTCCAGGCCGCCGCCCGGGGTGCCCTCCCGGCCCTGCAGGGCCCGGCGCAGCCCGCGTACGACGGTCAACTCGGCGGGAGTGAGCAGGAGTTCCTCGCGGCGGGTGCCGGAGGGAGCGATGTCCAGGGCGGGGAAGACCCGCCGGGAGGCCAGCTCGCGGTCCAGGCGCAGCTCCATGTTGCCGGTGCTCTTCAGCTCCTCGAAGAAGTAGCCGTCGGCCCGGGAGCCGGTGTCCACCAGGACGGTGGCCAGGACGGTGAGCGAGCCGCCCTCCTCGGCCTTGCGGGCGGCGCCGAAGAACCGCTTCGGGCCGAGCAGCGCACCGGCGTCGACACCGCCGCTGAGGGTACGGCCGTTGGACGCGGCCGCGTTGTTGTGGGCCCGGCACAGCCGGGTCAGGGAGTCCAGCAGGATGACGACGTCCTGGCCGTCCTCCACGAGCCGCTTGGCGCGTTCGACGACGAGTTCGGCGAGGGCGATGTGCTCCCTGGCGGGCCGGTCGAAGGTGGAGGCGTACACCTCGCCGCGCACCGAGCGCCGCATGTCGGTGACTTCCTCGGGGCGCTCGTCGAGCAGCAGCACCATCAGCCGGCACTCCGGGTGGTTGCCGGCGACGGCTGCCGCGAACTGCTGGAGCAGCACCGTCTTGCCGGTCTTCGGCGGGGCCACGATCAGCCCGCGCTGACCCTTGCCGACCGGCGCGAACAGGTCGGCGACCCGTCCGGCGAGCCCGGCGGCGGGGTGTTCGAGACGGATCCGCTCGTGCGGGTGCAGCGGGGTCAGGTCACGGAAGTGACGCCGGCCGCGCAGCTCCTCGGGGGGACGGCCGTTGACGCGCGTGACGTCGGTCAGCGTGCGCCGGTCGCCGCGGACGCCCTCGACGAGGTCGCCGTTGCGCAGGCCGTGACGGCGGATCAGCGCCGCGGGGACCTGCGGATCGGCGGGGGACGGCAGGCAGTCCGGGGCCCGCAGCTGCCCCTTCCCGCCGGCGTCGATGTCGAGGACACCGGTGACGGGCCGGGTGGCGGCCCGGTCCTGCTGCTGTACTGGGGGTTCGAGTGTGGTGGTCATGAGAGGTGGTCCTTTCACGGACGGAAGACATGAGTGAGGGGGAGCGGGCCGCGAGCGGGAGGGCGTGTGCACGGCCTCCGTGCGGCGGGGAACGGCACCTCGGGAACGGTGGCGGGGGCCAGGGCCGCGAGGTGGTGCTGAGAAGCCGGTGAGCCGGTCGGGAAGCGACGGGCGACACGGCTGGAGGAGTGGAACCGGCACTCGGCGCCCGCAGTGGGGCGCTCACACGTGCTGATCGCACTATACCCAGGGTTCCGGAGTCGTCAACCTGACCACGGTCACCGGTATTCCCCGCACTGGTGTCCGGGTGCGGCCCGGGTTCCCGCGCTCCGTCGGTCCCGTGCCCCGTCGGCTCCCGTGCCCGTCGGCTCCCGCGCCTGGCCTGGAAGCGCCCCTGTCCAGCGGTCCGCGGGCGGCTACGATCGGCCGTGTCCGTGCCGTGCCGCCGTCAGGAGTCCTGGTGGAGACTGCCTCCGTGCCACACCGTCCGGATCCCGCGGGCGGCTGCCCGCACGCCGACAACGCCAGGCTGCTGGCGCGCGGTGCCGTGGCGCCGGTGCTCCTGCCCGGTGGTGTCGAGGGCATGGCGGTGCTCGGGCACGAGGCGCTCAGGGAGTTCCTGCAGCATCCCGAAGTCGCCAAGGACGCCCGGCACTTCACCCAGTTGCGGGAAGGTCGCATCCCGGCGGGCTGGCCGCTGCTGACCTTCGCCACCGTGCGCGGCATGACCACCGCCGACGGCGCCGACCACCGCAGGCTGCGCCGGCTGGTCAGCCGGGCCTTCACTCCGCGCCGGGTCGAGGAACTGCGGCCCAGGGTGGAGGAGTTGACCGGCGCCCTGCTCGACGACCTGGAGCGGGCCGCCGCCGGCGCGGACGGCGTCGCCGATCTGCGCCGGCACTTCGCGCTGCCGCTGCCCATGGGTGTCATCGGTGAACTCCTCGGTGTGGACCCGGAGTTCCGTGACCGGCTGCACGAGCTGACCAACCAGGTGGTGGCCACCGACATCGAACCCGCCGAGGCCGTGGCCGCCAACCGGGACCTGGTCGCCGTCCTCGCGGCCGTCGCCGCCGCCCGTGCCGAACACCCCGGCGGCGACCTCACCAGCGCCCTGATCGCCGTCCGTGACGAGGACGGCGACCGGCTCGGCCAGGAGGAGCTGATCGGCACCCTGGTGCTGATGATCATCGCCGGGCACGAGACCACCCTCAACCTGATCACCAACGCGGTCCGTGCCCTGTGCGGCCACCGCGACCAGCTCGAACTCGTCCGCAAGGGGGAGGCGAGCTGGGCGGACGTGGTCGAGGAGACACTGCGCTGGGACGCGCCGGTCAGCTACTTCCCGTTCCGTTACCCGGTGCGGGACCTGACCGTCGACGGCACGGTGATCCCGGCGGGCACCCCGGTCCTGGCCGGCTACTCCGCCGCCGGCCGCGACCCGGCCGCCCACGGTCCGGACGCCGACCGGTTCGACGTCACCCGGCCGGCCCGCCCCGACGCCGTCCGCCACCTCTCCCTCGGCCACGGCGCCCACTACTGCCTGGGCGCCCCGCTGGCCCGCATGGAGGCCACGGTAGCCCTGGAACGGCTCTTCGACCGCTTCCCGGCCCTGGACCTCGCCGTCCCGGAGGACGGCCTCGTCCGGCAGGCCAGCTTCGTCGGCAACAGCGTGCGCGCCCTGCCCGTACGACTGCGCACCCGCCTCCGCGACTGAGGCCCGTACCAGCCGCACGAACGCCGGACGGCGTGTCGCAGGCCTGGGCCGGGGCCCCGCCTGCACGTGCGCACCGGCCGGGCAGGTGCGGCCGGCCACCGGACTCAGGTTCCCCCGCACCGCGCCGCGTGCCTGACGGTCGGTCAGTCTCGGGGTGGTCACGGATGTCCGCAATGGATAACGGTCATGCCCGGCGCGGGACTTGATGCCCGGTTATGCCTTATCTTCACGACATGTCCACGCCACCGCAGCAGCCCGAGTCCACCCCGGAGCCGATCGACCCCCAGCCTCCCGCCGCACCCTCCTCCGCCCCGCCGCCGTCCGGGCAGCAGGCGCCCGCGGTCCCGCCGCAGCCGACCGCCTACCCCTATCCGAACCCGCAGTCGCCTCTCCCGCAGAACCCCTACGCCCAGCCCGCCGTGTCCCCGCAGGTCAACCCCTATGCCACGCAGCCCGGATACGGGTACCCGCCACCGGCAGGGCCGCCGGCGACCGGCCGGAACACGGCCGGGAGAGCCGTGCTGTGGGCCGTCGTGGGCGCGGTGGTCGCCTCCGCGGCCTGGGCGGCCGGCCTCTTCCTGACCGGAGGCTTCGGCACGAGCGCCGACCTGCGCGGCTACCGGGCGCCCGGGAACCTCTGCGCCGGCGCGGACTACTCGTCGTTCAAGGCCGAGTACCCCGTGGACGACTCGGCACCGACGAAGAACGCGATGAAGGACCCGGCGCTGGACGAGAGCTCCTGCAGCCTCAGCCTGAAGAAGACCAGCACCAGCTACGGCGACGCCTACCTCACTCTCCAGCTCGACCTGCACAAGAAGACCGACCCCGCACCGGAGTTCACCGCCACCTGGAAGAACTACGGCGACAGCCACACCGACTACGACGTGACCCCCGTGCACGGCATCGGCGACGAGGCCTACCTGGTCACCCAGGACACCAGCAACGGCTCCACCACCAGCGGTTCCCGGTACGCCACGCTCGCGGTACGGGACGGCTGGACGACGTTCACCATGTACTACAGCGCGTACTTCTCCTCCTACGACAGCGACACCGACCCGCCCAGCCTCGCCGACGTGACCGGCTGGCTGAAGACCGACACCAGGTCCACGCTCCAGCAGCTCAAGGGCTGACGGCCGACGGCACCGAGGCGGCGATCACCGCGGGCTCCACCTGTGGGGGTGCCCTGACGCCCACGGTGGCGTGACAGCGGACGGCGCGGGCGCGACCGCCACGGGACCGCGCCCCGGCCGGGCGCGCGCGGGGGGGTGGCGGGTGTTTGGCGCCCGAGGCCCCGGGCGTCGGGAAC